>JAILOA010000057.1 GCA_024691065.1 Lachnospiraceae bacterium
TTAGCAGTGATACTGTTAGGATCTGTATTGTTGTCGTAATATTCTTTTGCTTTTCTCAAAGCTTCATCCTTTTCAGCCTGGCTCATATTTGATTTTGAACCGAGAGCTTTTGTAGAAATAGAAGCGGATGAAGTAACCTTCTTTGAGTCTTCTACCTTTTTCTTTGCCTGATATTTCTCAACATTCTTTGCGATAAGTGCATCAATATCCATCTTATCGAAATGCTTGTTGATGATAACCTGCTCAACGCATCTTATTGCGGCACCGGCGATCCAGTAAAGACCAAGACCACAGGGAAGTGTGAAGCAGAAGAAGGCAGACATTATAGGCATCATAAGATTCATGCTCTTCATTGTAGCCTGCATTGAATCGGATCCGTCTCCGGCTGATGCGGGCTGGGGCATGAATATTACATTCAGCCACTGGGTCACTGCAGCAAGTACGGGAATTAACAGTGCACCTACGATCAGAAGATAGTTTCCTTCATCGAAGGATTCTTTAATAGTGTACCAGGGTGAATTTGCGATATTCAGTCCGAAGAAATTGTTAACGTCCTCAAAATAAGACCTTGCCGAATTAAATACATTGATATCAAGACCGGGAATTGCGCCGATCGCATCCCATTCCTTCGATGATGCTCTGTTTAAAACATCGATGACGGACTGAACGGCAGTTGAACCTTCGAAATTACCTTTTTCAGCATATTTCGCAAAATTTTTTGTGGTAACCTCCAGCTGAGAAATGGTGGGGATACCGGAAACCGTTGAAATGATATTGTTTGCCAGAGGCTCTAAATGTTCATAAACGGTTTTAACGTATGCCGGAATGTTGTATATAACTCTGTAAAGAGCAAACAGGATGGGCATCTGGATAAGAAGCTGAACGCAGCTTCCTGTTGTGGAAACTCCATACTTCTTGTAGATTTCCTGCATCTCTTCATTTTGACGCTGCATTGATTCCTGATCGCGCTTATTCTTATATTTTTCTCTAAGCGCCTGTATTTCCGGATTCATTCTTGCGGATAACTTTGAAAACTTCTGCTGCTTGTATGTAAGAGGTAATAAAATGATATAAATTACAAGCGTAAACAGAATAATGGACCATCCTACATTCGGAACAAGATTGAATATTACATTAAGGATGGCACCAAGTACTTTAGCTATAGGACCGAGAATTGCACCGGAATATTGTGTTGCAAGTATTCCTGTCAAATTGTTTTCCTCCATAAATTAAGGTACAGGATCTATTCCTCCCTTTGAAAAAGGATTACATCTTAAAACCCTCCAGGCAGCCAGAGCACCGCCTTTCAACGCACCGTATTTTGTCACCGCTTCAAGACCGTAGTCCGAGCAGCTGGGATAATACGGACATTTCGTATGTTTATAAGGAGAAATGCACCTTTTATAAAATTTGATCAAAAAAATAAAAACATGTTTCATATTCAGTCTGATAAAATTTTATGTTGTGAAGCAAGATGTAAAAGTGAACGTTCCACATCGGAACATTTTAGCGGCCTCGCATTTTCAGCATTATTGCTGTTTTTCTTAGGATTAGCCGAAGCCCTGACTACGACTACTATGTCCAAACCACTATTGAACTCATCCTGATGTAGTCTCATTGATTCTCTGACCAACCGCGCCAGCCTGTGCCTGACAACGCTGTTGCCGACCTTTTTACTGACGGAAATTCCAAGTCTGTTATGATCCAGCTTGTTTTTCAGAATATACATTACCAGATATTTATCAGCTTTTGACTTGTGCTTATCATAAACCGACTTAAAATCAATACTACTTTTCAGTGATTCATATTTTCTCATCAGTTAAAAATAGACCACATAAAATGCGGTCTATACTGTCAACTTTGCTCTGCCTTTTGCTCTTCTGGCTGCAAGAACCTTACGTCCGCCGGGTGTGCTCATTCTTGCACGAAATCCGTGTACCTTTGATCTCTGCCTAACCTTAGGCTGATATGTCATCTTCATAAGTGATTTCCTCCTATAATTTTGAATATTTTCGATAAATATCCGGATTATGCTTAAAAAGACTGAAAAACAAGCTATATTATACGTTGTCACCTTTTAAACGTCAAGCAAAAAAATCCCATAAAATAAGCATTTTAGAATGGTTAAAATGTTCACCACTATATCTATGATTTTGATTAAAAGTAATCCACAACTTGTTGACAACTTGTGAATAACTTTTCAGAGTTATCCACTTTATCCACATAATTAATAACAATTCCTTATTTTACAGGCTTTACAGCTATTTATTTATCAACATTAAATTAAACTTACAGTTCAAAAACCTGTTATCAACGTTTAGAAAAAATAATTTGATTAACAATGGATCATAATTTATCCACAATAATTAACCACAATATAGTGATAAAATGTGTATAACTTTTAACTTTATCCACATCAAATTTCACTAATCCACTATTTAAGCCCATTCCCGATAATCCCGGCGAGTTGAAAAATTTGTCATTTTAAGGTAATATATATGTGGATTTTTTTCGAATTTACGAGGTAGTTTACAACAATGGACGAATTATCACTTTTAAAACAGCGATGGGACGAAATCAAAAATATTGTAAAGCGCGATCACGAAATAACAGACATCGCTTTTAAAACCTGGATAATCCCTCTTGAATTATATTCTATAGAAAATGATGTTATCTCTATCCTTATTCCTTCGGAACAGGCAACGGGCGTTAATTATATAAGCAACAAATACAAGTCTGCCTTCGTTGTTACCATTTCCGAGCTTATGCAAAAGGAATATGATGTTGTATTTATTTCCAACAATGAGATCAAAGAATCCGAACCTGTTTCTTCTAATATAATGGGTATGGATTCAAAGATCATTAATTCCAACCTCAATCCAAAATATACATTTGATACTTTTATAGTAGGTTCAAACAATCGTCTTGCCCATTCTGCTGCATTGGCGGTTTCCGAAGATCCCGGAAAGATCTACAATCCTCTTTTCATATACGGAGGGCCCGGTCTCGGTAAAACCCACCTTATGCACTCAATAGGTCATTACGTTCTGAAAAAGAATCCTAATCTCAATGTCTGCTATGTTACTTCCGAAACCTTTACCAATGAACTTATTGAATCCATCAGGTCCGGAAGCAATCAGACAATGTCCAAATTCAGAGACAAATACAGAAGTGTGGATGTCCTTCTTCTGGATGACGTGCAGTTTATAATAGGAAAGGAAAGTACACAGGAAGAATTTTTCAATACTTTTAATGTACTTCACGGATCAAATAA
>JAILOA010000110.1 GCA_024691065.1 Lachnospiraceae bacterium
TGACCGCGGCGGCGGTATCAGCTGTAGGATTTTTGTTTGCCGGTATTATCGGATATAAGACAGAAAGCTCAATGGCAGTTATTTCACTGCCTATAGCCGTAGTATTGTTGATTGTTACATTGGTAGTTATCAGAAATGTTACGAGTAAGGATGAAGGTAATGTGAGTGGTGATGGAAAGAGCGAAAAAGATAAGAGCAGTGATTAGTTTTTTTTATCGCTGATGATAATAATTAGATGTTTTTCAAATTTTATTTTAGGTGGTAATATGTTTGTGAGCAAGGAAAATGGAAATTAAAGGTACAGTTGCAGAGAAAAAGGGAAAGTTGTAAATTCCTTCTGCCATCGGATAGAATTCTTCGAATTTTATCCTTTGAAAGTGAAAAAAGGGAAACTCATAAACATACTACAGAGAAAAACATTGGAGGTTAATAAGATGTCTAAGATTTATAAAAGTGCAACAGATTTAATTGGCAACACACCTCTTGTTGAGGTTGTAAATATCGAGAAGGAACTCGGGCTTGAGGCCACGATTCTTGTAAAGCTTGAGTACTTTAATCCGGCGGGAAGCGTCAAGGACCGTGTTGCAAAGGCTATGATAGAGGATGCCGAGGAGAGAGGTGTATTAAAAGAGGGCTCGGTTATAATAGAGCCGACTTCGGGAAATACCGGTATCGGTCTTGCATCCATAGCAGCTGCAAAGGGCTATAGGACGATACTTACTATGCCGGATACCATGAGTGTTGAGAGAAGAAATATCTTAAAGGCTTATGGAGCAGAGATTGTGCTTACCGAAGGCACAAAGGGCATGAAGGGCGCGATTGAGAAGGCCGATGAGCTTGCAAAAGAAATCCCAAACAGCTTTATCCCTGCCCAGTTTGATAATCCTGTAAATGCAGCGGCCCACAGAGCTACTACAGGTCCTGAGATTTGGGATGATACAGATGGAAATATCGATATATTTATAGCAGGTGTCGGAACAGGCGGAACCATTACAGGAACGGGCGAGTACCTTAAGAGTAAGAATCCGGATATAAAGGTGGTTGCACTTGAGCCTGAAAATTCTCCTGTACTTTCCGAGGGAATAGCAGGAGCACATATGATTCAGGGAATCGGCGCAGGATTTGTTCCAAAGGTTTTAAATACAGAGATTTACGATGAAATATTCAAGGCGCCTAATGAAGCTGCATTTGAAACTGCAAAGCTTCTTGCAAAGAAGGAAGGTATTTCTGTAGGTATTTCATCCGGAGCTGCACTTTACGGCGCGATAGAGCTTGCAAAGAAGCCTGAAAACAAGGGAAAGGTTATTGTTGCAGTATTACCTGACAGTGGAGATAGATATTACTCAACTGCTTTATTTAAATAGTGAACTGAATTTTATTGAATATCAAAGATTATAACCGGTGTCCGGAATTTTATCGGATTAAAATAATTAAAAATTTGCATATTCTGTATTCAGGTAATCAAAAATTTGCATATTCTGTATTCAGGTAATCAAAAATATAATAGCAACTTTTTTTTATAATAAACAATATTTTATGACCATATTTCAAAAAGAGATATGGTCATTTTTTTGTTTATATGTTATAATTCTGAATGATATTAAAAATGGTTCGTTTAGTAAATATTTATAATTTTCCGGTAATTGTTGTTATTATGATTATTATGGCTAACTAAAATATATATTACGGAGGTTTTATGACATGAAAGAATTATTTTACGTGATTAATTTACCACAGGGGTTGCACGCACGTCCGGCTGCCAAGCTTGCCGAGATTGCAAGTGAAGCAAAGAGTCTGGTTACTGTGGAAAAGGGAGAGCTCACCGCAAATGCAAAGAGCGTTCTTCAAATCTTGAAAATCAATGTTAAGCAGCACGAAAAAGTTACCATCAGGGTTGAAGGTGAGGATGAAGATGAGGTTGCAGAGAAAATAGATAAGCTTCTTCAGTCACATCCATCCGAAAAGCTCGATGGGAAAAGCATTTTCAGAATCGCATTTTTCGGAAGCAAGAATTATGATAAGTTATATTTTTCTCAGCTTAGCCACGAAAAGGGCGATCATACATACAATTCCCATATACATTTCTTCGAGCCGAGGCTCACTGAGGAAACCGCGGATATTGCAAAGGGATATGATGCAGTTTGTATATTTGTAAATGATGACTGCAGCAAAAAGGTTATCGAGACACTACACGAGTTTAATATACATTTGATTTTACTTCGTTGCGCGGGCTTCAACAATGTTGATTTGAAGGCGGCAAAGGAATTTAATATGACGGTCTTAAGAGTGCCGGCATATTCACCTTATGCGGTTGCAGAGCATGCAATGGCAATTCTTCAGGCGGCTAACCGTCGTCTCCATAAGGCTTACAATCGTGTGAGAGACAATGACTTCGAGCTCAGCGGTCTGGTTGGTCTAGACCTTCACAACAAGGTTGCCGGCGTTCTTGGTACAGGTAAGATTGGTCAATGTTTCGCCCGCATTTGTAAGGGCTACGGCATGACAGTTCTCGGCTGGGACGCTTATCCAAATCAGAGTCTCGTGGATGAAGGACTTCTTACCTATGCTTCACTGGATGAGGTGCTTGCCAAGGCGGATCTTATTTCCCTTCACGCACCGCTTATTATGGGCGAGGGTGGAACCTATCATCTCATCAATAAAGAGCGTGTTGATATGATGAAGGACGATGTAATGCTTATTAATACGGCCCGTGGAGCTCTCATTGACAACGAGGCACTTCTTTACGGACTCAGCAACAAGAAGTTCCATGCAGTTGCACTCGATGTGTACGAGGGTGAGGACGATAATGTCTATACCAACCGTTCCAGCGATGTTATTGAAAATGATATCACTGCCAGACTTCAGTTCTATCCTCAGGTGCTTTTGACATCACACCAGGCATTCTTCACAAGAGAAGCGCTTCAGGCAATTGCAACAGTAACCATGGAAAATGCATTGAACTACATAACAGGTAAGGATTATGGAAATGCATTGGTTGAATATAAAGAGTAAATTTTAATATTGATATGAAGTAGCTTACTATAAAGAATGAATTCCGATTTTGATATGCAGTAGCTCACTATCAAGAATGAATTCCGATTTTGATATGTAAATTATAAAATATCTGAATTTTTCACAATACAGAACTGAAAAAAGCCATAGGATTATTACTGATTATTCCTGCTAAATTGAAAAAGTAAATTCCAGTGAAAGAGTAAATTGGGGGGGTGCGAACGTTTTCTTGGACTAAATAACTATTCCAAGATTTTGTCCGCACCCCCATTCCACTTAGTTAAACGGAGGTGGAATTTGCTTTTTCAATTTTTAATCAGATAATATATTTACTCCAACATTGAAATATAAATATGTCTGTGTTACAATCTTTTAAAATAATAAAAATAACAACATTCTCTTGTATATAATTCCTTGGAATACAGGATTAATAACATTGTATAGGAGTTTGATTGAATTAATGTCATTTGATTTTGTGATAAATCTTGTGATGGAAATAAATGGATTTGCTCAAGGAATATTATTATAAGAAAGAGGTTTAAATGGAAAAAGAAGCAGAATTATTTATAAATGAGAAATATGGGATAGCGGAAGCTCCTTTCTACGTTGCAAAAAATAAAAGGCTCTCATGGGTTGATATTTTGGCCGGAAAGCTTTATATGATGGACGATGGCGGAGATATTACCAGTGTGGATTTCGGTCAGATGATAGGAGCAGCAGTTCCGATTGATGATGACAGCTATATGGTGGCAGCGGTTGACGGACTTTATAAATATTCTAACGGAAATATAACAAAAATCCGGGATTTAACAGATGTATATGAGCCTTATCAGAGGTCAAATGATGCGAAGTTTGATCCAAAAGGAAGACTTTGGTTTGGAGCGACAGTTTACGATGGACAGCATGAGGATCATGGCAATTTGTTTAGTTTTGAGGATGGCAATGTGGTCTTGAGACAGCCGGATACAAAGCTTTCTAACGGTATGGCATGGAATAAGGAAGCTGATAAATTCTATTTTTCAGATTCCGAAGAACATAAAATATTTGTATATGATTATGATAATGAGAGCGGAAATATAACGAACAGGAAGACATTATTTGAAGTAACCGATGGTGTTCCGGATGGAATGACTATCGATAGTAAAGACAATCTCTGGGTTGCCGTTTGGGGCGGAAACAGATTGGAGTACCGTGACGGCAAAACCGGCGAAAAGCTCGATGAAATATATGTTCCTGCAAAACAGGTTTCCTCATGTTGTTTTTACGGAAGCGAAAAAAGTTTATTTATTACAACTGCAGGAGTAGGCCTAACCGGAGAATACGATGGGTGTTTGTTTATTTGTGAGTTATAAAACAAATTGTTTCTCTTGAAAAAAAATGTAGTAAACTTATAAGCGGATTTTAGATTTTGTTAAATTTACGATTATAAAAAATTTCAATAAAATGATTAGATTAAAAACAAAAGAGCAATCTGAATGGAATTCCAAAATTTATGGAATGTTCAGATTGCTCTTTTAAACTTGTTATCTAGGGTTCTATTCTAATTAATCTAAATTGTATTGGCAAAATTATTTAACTCCCCGGAAGCTTTTCTATAATTTCAAGATGATTACTCCCCGGTAGAATTTCTATAATTTCAAGATGATTACTCCCCGGTTGCTTCCCTATATTTCAAAAGCAATTCTTCATCACTGATAATTGTGATTCTTCCGTTTTTATACTCTTCACTTACCCATTTGTAAATGTATTGCACAATCGGATCGGTTTTCTCCAGCTCACTCTCGCCTAAAGCATTTCTGTGTTCATTAACCCAGAAGGCAATTCCGGCGATGCCGCTTGTTGAATTGATAGAAACCTTTGGTGGACGGCCAAGAATGGCAGTAGTATCGAATATATTGTAAATCTCAGGATTCTTCATCATTCCATCCGCATGGATTCCGGCTCTTGTCAGGTTGAAATTAGCACCGACAAATGGAGTCATTGGCGGAATATTATAATGCGTTTCTTTCTGAATGTACTCGGCAATTTCGGTTATCACTCTGGTATCCATTCCATTCAAATGTCCCCTGAGTGAAGCATATTCAAATACCATCGCCTCGAGCGGTACATTTCCGGTTCTTTCGC
>JAILOA010000117.1 GCA_024691065.1 Lachnospiraceae bacterium
AAGATGGAGGCTGCAAGGTCAATCCGTGAGGACTTCCTTCATCAGAACTCCTTCCATGATGTTGATACCTACACACCACTTAAAAAGCAGTTCCTTATGATGGAACTTGTGGTTGCATTTTATGAGAGAAGTAAGCAGGCATTGGAAGAGGGCGCTTCCATTAATGATATTCTTTCAATGGATGTTCGTGAAAGAATCGGACGTTTCAAATATACATTGCCTGAAGATGTTGATGCAGAGTATGAAAAGGTAAGCGCAGAGCTTACTCAGGAAATCAGTGATGCATTAAGCAGGAAGGAGGACTAAGAAATGCCTAAGGAGTATAGAACAATACAAGAGGTAACAGGTCCTCTTATGCTGGTTCACGGGGTTGAAAATGTAACCTATGATGAAATCGGCGAAATCGAGCTTGCAAACGGCGAAATCCGTCGTTGCAAGGTTTTGGAAATAGATGGTGGAAATGCCATGGTTCAGCTTTTTGAGAACTCCGCCGGAATCAACCTTTCAAACAGTAAGGTGCGTTTCCTCGGACACAGCATGGAGCTTGGTGTTTCGGCAGATATGCTCGGACGTGTCTTTGACGGTCTCGGACATCCTATTGATAACGGTCCTGAGATTTTACCGGAAGAGAGAAGAGACATTAACGGTCTTGCAATGAATCCGGCAGCCAGAGTATATCCTTCAGAGTTTATTCAGACAGGTGTATCGGCAATCGATGGTCTTAATACTCTCGTTAGAGGTCAGAAGCTCCCTATTTTCTCGGCTTCAGGACTTCCACATGCCCAGCTTGCGGCTCAGATTGCACGTCAGGCAAAGGTTCGCGGAACAGACGAGCCGTTCGCCGTTGTATTTGCTGCGATGGGTATTACATTTGAGGAATCAAACTACTTCGTTGAAAGCTTCAAGGAAACAGGAGCTATAGACAGAACAGTACTTTTTGTAAATCTTGCAAATGACCCGGCTGTTGAGCGTATTGCCACACCTAGAATGGCACTTACAGCAGCAGAGTATCTTGCATTTGAGCAGAATATGCACGTACTTGTAATTCTTACGGATATCACAAACTATGCCGACGCACTTCGTGAGGTATCCGCAGCACGTAAGGAAGTTCCGGGACGTCGTGGTTATCCGGGTTACATGTACACCGACCTTGCTACACTTTATGAGCGTGCAGGTCGTCAGAGAGGTAAGAACGGTAGTATCACAATGATCCCTATCCTTACCATGCCTGAAGATGATAAGACTCACCCGATCCCTGACCTTACCGGTTACATTACCGAGGGACAGATTATTCTTTCACGTGAGCTTTACAGAAAGGGTGTTATGCCACCTGTAGATGTATTGCCTTCACTTTCACGTCTTAAGGATAAGGGTATCGGTGAAGGAAAGACCCGTGCAGACCACGCAAATACAATGAACCAGCTTTTCGCAGCTTACTCACGTGGTAAGGATGCCAAGGAACTTATGACAATCCTCGGTGAATCCGCACTTACAGAGATAGATTTAATGTATGCTAAGTTTGCCGATGCATTTGAAAAAGAATATGTATCACAGGGTTATGAAACCGACAGAGATATAGAAGAAACTCTTGCAATCGGCTGGAAGCTCCTTTCCATGCTTCCTCGTGCAGAGCTGAAACGTATTGATGATAAATTCCTTGACGAGTATTATGGTAAATAAAGACTTGATTTATTTACATTTTTGAATTATAGTATAGGGGTTATGGTTTTTGCTATGAAAACTTTTGGTAGGAAAATGTATTTTCCGAAGGTTTACGGCACATCCCTATACGAGGGAATGAGAGGTATTTATGGCAAATAAAGTAACAAATCCCACAAGAATGGAGCTTACGCGTTTAAAGAAGAAGCTTGTAACTGCCAAAAGAGGTCATAAGCTTTTGAAGGACAAACGTGATGAGCTCATGCGCCAGTTTTTGGATCTTGCCAGGGAGAATATGGAGCTTCGTTTAAAGGTAGAAGCCGGAATAAAAGCGGCCAACACTAACTTTGTAGTTGCCAAAGCGGGAATGAGTGAGCAGGTTTTAAGTACTGCCATGATGACTCCTAAGCAGGAGGTTTCTTTGGAGCTTGGGACTAAAAATGTAATGAGTGTTGATATACCGCAATTTGAATATAAGACAAAGAGTGCAAACGAAAATGATATATACTCTTATGGTTTTGCATTTACAACCGGAGACTTGGATGATGCCGTAAAATCGCTTTCAGATGTTTTCCCTGAGATGCTTAAGCTTGCAGAGACCGAGAAGGCTTGTCAGCTTCTTGCTGCAGAGATTGAGCGTACCAGAAGGCGAGTAAATGCTTTAGAGTATGTAATTATTCCCGAAACAGAAGAGGGAATTCGTTATATTACTATGAAATTGGATGAAAACGAAAGAAGCACTCAGGTAAGGCTCATGAAGGTTAAAGACATGATGCTTGAGGAGAAATACCATTACTCAGAAAGGCAATAGTTAAATGAAAAAAAAGGTATTCCGTGTTTTTTTTAAGCAGCTGATTATTACTTTGATCGTTTTTGCGTTGATTATTGGAACCGGATTAATAACATATTTTTTTACATATCAGCATTATTATAAAAGAAGCATAAATGGTTTTTTGGAAGATGATACATCGATATCGGAGTATGAGGATATACTGAATCAGGTTGAAGCAAAGACCGATGATGTATCCAAGAATTTTATTTATGTAAAAGATAAAAACAATAATATAAGGGCTATGATGGTTGAGGTATGTAATACCGAGACCAACAATATGGATTATGTCACTATTCCTATCAGAACACGTTATACTATTCCGATGACTTTGTATCAGAAGCTTGTAGTGGTATCGGAGGAGATTCCTCAGGTTGTTAAGGTATCGAGACTCAGACATTATTTTCCTGAAGATATGGATGATACGGAAGCATTCGGTTACATTTCCATAATTATGGAAAAGGCTCTTGGTACCGAAAAAAGTTATTATACAGTAATGAATTATAAAATGTACTCGAGCAGATATAAGAAGCAGAAGACTAAGATTAAGTTCCTGGAGACAGTGAATAAGAATGCCGGTGATACAGAGACTACTTCTACAGATGCGTACAGTACAAACTATAAGGTAGATGTTACAGAGACTACCGAAAGCGCTAAGCCTAAGAAGTCAAAGCAGGTTAGAATGGCCATTCATGTGCCGAATGATGATTTTAAGGCTAAGCTCCTGAGTGTTTATGGTGATGAATCCAAGACCATGAGCCTGATTAAAGAGGATTATAACACTGATGGTTATTTCTCAAACTTAAATGTATTCTTAAAGATAGGTTATGTTGAGTCCTATCTTAAGACTGATCCGAATTACTTCCATTACTGGGGTGTTCCTTCAAGGAAGGGTAGAGATGGTTTCTTTAAGTTGAAGACTGATACCATTAAAAAGATGTTTAAGAGCATCTGCAAGAATGAAACTACCTACACCACAGAGCAGTTTAGCGAAGTTGTCAGTGGAAGTGCCGTCACTATTAACATGAAGAGTATGACGGGTGGAACTATTAAGAAGACTAAGGAAAAGAAGAAGGATAAGGATAAGACTTCCGCGGATGAGTCGGACGATTCCGATGATTCAGATGAAGCTGAGGAAGAAGAGGTTATCGAGGATTCCAAGGAAAAGAAGATTCTTGTTTTAAATGGAACCGATGTGGCAGGGCTT
>JAILOA010000121.1 GCA_024691065.1 Lachnospiraceae bacterium
GTTGCCGGGTCACAACTGACATACACAATTTTCCCGGGTTCCATTTTTATAATAGTATCCAAAAGCACCGAATCACAACCCTTTCGTGGAGGATCCACAATAACAACATCAGCTTTTTTATGACCTTCCTCATAAAGCTCCGGCACCTTTACTTCAGCCGCGCCGGCATAAAATTCGGCATTTTCGATACCATTGATAACAGCATTTTCCTTTGCATCCTCTATTGCCTGAGGGACAATCTCGACACCTACAACCTTCTTAACATATTTTGAAATGTATAATGATATGCTTCCCGTTCCGCAGTACAAATCATAAGCCGTCTCATTTCCCTTAAAATCAGCAAATTCAACGACCGCATCATATAGATTCCGTGTCTGCACAGGATTAATCTGAAAAAATGAAACCGGCGAAATCTTATAGCTTACATCTCCGATTTTATCCGTAATATAAGACTTTCCATACAATGTTTCCGTCTTCCTTCCGAGAATCACATTTCCTTTTTCGGTATTAATATTTATACAAACCGAAGTAATTCTCTTTTCCCCGAAATCAATCCCTAAAAGCCTTTCCACAAGCTTATCGCTCTTATTTAATTTCTTTGCATTAATAATAAGACAAACCATTATTTCACAGGTCGAAAAACCAACTCTGGTCATTATATGTCTTACCACTCCGCTATGATTTTTCTCATCATAAGGCGAAATATTATTTTCTTTCATAAATGTAACGACCGTTTTATTGATTTCACCGGTTACTTCGTCCTGACAATCGCAACTGTCTATAGGAATAATAGAATGAGTCCTACCTGCATAAAATCCCGTAATTATATTTCCTTCTTTATCAACTCCGACCGGAAATTGGGATTTATTTCTGTAATGAGTTTGTGCAGGAGAACCCACAATATCATAAAATATAATATTATTATCATTATTCTCAGAATTATTTTCACTAACGGTTAAATCCTTTTCACCAATATTTAAATCCTTTTCACAAGTATTCAAATCCATTTTACCAACGGTTAAATCCTTTTCACCAATATTTAAATCCTTTTCACTTTTTTCAAAATCATGGCTACTACTATCAGATTTACAGACTGAAAACCCGCCGATTCTCGTAAGACAATTTAAAACTCTGTCTTCCTTCCATTTAAGCTCGGCATTATAATTAATATGATTAAATTTGCATCCGCCACATTTACCCGAAACCGGACAAACCGGATTAATTCTCTCTTCCGAAGGCTCAATTATTTTCTCAACCTTCGCAAAACCAAAATTTTTTTTAACCTTTAAAACCCTGGCTTCTATATAATCCCCCGGAACTGCTCCCTTAACAAAAAGGGCATATCCGTCAACATGCCCTATTCCATCACCTTCATTGGAGAAGTCCGTTATTTTAATTGTAACAATTTCATTCTTGTTCATAATAAATTTTAAGTATTCCTCTCTGAGAAAAGTCTGTCATAATCCCCACTTCTTATATAAGTTGGGGCCTTCTCTCATTTAAATAACGACTACGTCCGAACTTTAGTTTCCCTGCTCCTTCTTCTTCCTGATTTCCACAGTTCCCGAAGACTGTCTTATATTCGAATCCAGCATCCTCTGGAAACCGAGCCAGGCAGTATTAGGATCATTAGCCTCATAAAGCTCGATAAATCCTTCCATCTTTGCATCAATATTATCGGCAAAACTAAGCGCCATAGCCTCGGCAATTGCAGGCTTCTTAGGTGAGCCGAACTCCAACTCGCCGTGATGCGCCAGTATGCAATGAATAAGCTCATTTTTAAGCTCTCTTGGAAATCCCGGAATCTCATCAATCCTTCTGCTAATCTTCTCTGCGCCAATATAAATATGTCCCAGAAGTTGTCCCTCATCCGTATAATCATTTCTCGGAAAATCCGCAAGCTCTTCAATCTTACCTATATCATGCAAAAGCGCAGCAGTCACAATCAAATCATGATCCAATATATAATAAAGCTTGCTGAAATAATCACAAATACTTGCAACACTAATAGAATGCTGTAAAAGCCCGGACAAAAAACCATGATGCATGGACTTAGCTGCCGAATGCACCTTAAACTCCTTTGCAAATTCCTTATCATCCACAAAAAAGCTCTTTAGAAGCTTATTTAAATGTTCCTCACTAACCGAATCCACGAGCTTTAAAAGCTTCTCATACATTTTATCCGGCGAATATTTAGAAGCCGGAATATACTCGGATGGCACGTATTCTCCCTCATCTGCAACACGCACCCTGCTGATATTTACCTGAAGCTTATCCTGAAATGTTGTGATAATACCCTCAACATGCACAAAATCAAGCTCCTCAAAATTATCGATTGCATTTGTTAAATCCCAAATCTTACAATTTATAACTCCGGTTTTATCCTGCAAATCCACGTTATAATAAGTCTTTCCGGCTTTTGACTTAAGCACCTGCTTAACCTTGCAAAGGTAAACTCCGTAAAATTTTTCTCCCTCTTTATAATCCTTAATATAATACATTTTTCCAACCTTTCTGATTCATATCTATAATAGTCAATATAATTTTAAACCTGATTAAATATTATAATCCGACTTGCCTTTTATCAAAACAAATAATATTCAAAATTAAATTTGCCTTTTATCAAAACAAATAATATTCAACAATTAAATTTACCTTTTATCAAAATAAATAATATTCAAAATTCAATTTACCTTTTATCAAAACAAATATTATTCAACAATTAAATTTGCCTTTTATCAAAATAAATAATATTCAAAAATCAATTTGCCTCTTATCCAAAAAAGCAACTATAATTAATTTAATTAAGAATTCAAACATAAATAAGCTTTATATATTCTCGATCTGCCAATCAATTTCCTCTAATCCGTTTTCCTTTAAAAACCGGTTAGCCGTACTAAAATGCCTGCACCCGAAGAATCCCCTGTACGCCGACAACGGACTTGGATGTGCTGACTTAAGCACCAACTGCTTAGGATTATCAAGATGCTTTCCCTTCTCCTTTGCAGGATTTCCCCAAAGCATATACACAATAGGTCTATCCTCCTTATTCAAAGCCTCTATGACAGCATCCGTAAATGTTTCCCAACCATGATTAGCATGCGAAAATGCTTCGTGCGCCCTGACGGTAAGCACTGCATTTAACATAAGCACTCCCTGATCGGCCCATTTTTTAAGATAACCATTATTAGGAATATAGCATCCCAAATCTGTATTTAATTCCTGATAAATATTCTTTAATGACGGCGGAATGTCCTTTTGCGAAAGCGGTACCGAAAAAGACAACCCATGCGCCTGATTAAAATTATGATATGGATCCTGCCCTAAAATAACTACCTTAACCTTTGAAAGCGGCGTATAATGAAATGCATTGAATATATCATCCGCCGGCGGATAAATCTTAGTTTTCGAATACTCTTCTTTTACAAATGTATATAACTCTTTATAATATGGCTTTCTGAATTCGCTGTTTAGAACCTCCAGCCAATCGTTATCTATCATACTCATCTGTCAATCTCTCCCGTAGACACATTTACAAATCTCTCTATCGGATTATCAATATCCCCGGATTTTACTTACATCCTGACACTGATTCCTTCGCCCGCAAGATATTTCTTAACCTCCATAATCTCGAGCTCTTTATAATGAAAGAGCGATGCGGCAAGAGCTGCACTGGCATGTCCCTCTGTAACTGCTTCTTTAAAATGCTCCAATGCCCCTGCACCACCGGAAGCTATAACCGGAATACCTACATTATCGGAAATAATCCTGGTAAGCTCAAGGTCATATCCTGCCTTAGTTCCATCGC
>JAILOA010000154.1 GCA_024691065.1 Lachnospiraceae bacterium
TACTATATTGCAAATTTTGACATTTAGTATTAAAATTAATGCAATTGTAACGTTTATTTTATGCAGATTGTTAGGAGGCATTTAGAGTGTTTTCAAACGGTAAAAGACTAATTGGAATATGTACCAGTGGTATTGATGATGAATACAATGGGTCGTTTTTAAAAGCCTTTACGAAATATGCTTCAGCCTATGATTTTAAGCTTATGACTTTTTATACACTCAGTAAGCTTGAGACGGGTACGAGGAATGATATCGGAGAGGCCAATATATTTGAGTTGATTAATTATGCTATGTTGGATGGCTTGATTATTATGGCAGAAACCATTAAGTCGGAACATATACTTACTTCATTGGTTGAGAGGGCGAAGATTTACAACGTGCCGGTGGTATCCATAGATAAGTATTTGGATGGGTGTTGTAACATAAGCTTCAATTATGATAAGGCGATGGAGGATTTGACCCGCCACCTGGTTGAGGTTCATCATTACAAGGTATTTAATTTTATATCCGGTATAAAGGGAAATGAATTTTCGGAGAAACGTCTTAATATTTTTAAGGCAGTGCTTAGGGAATATGATATAGATTTGGATGAAAGACGTCTTGGATATGGTGAATTCTGGGGACGCCCTACCAAGGTAGTTATGGAAAATTTCCTGAGTAGCGGCTTGCCGCTCCCGGATGTTATTGTTTGTGCAAATGATACTATGGCATCCACGGCTTTTGAATGTCTTGTGGAGGCAGGAATCAGGGTTCCTGATGACGTTGCGGTTACAGGATTTGACGGAATAAGTTTTGCGCTTAATCACCAGCCGGTAATTACAACCGCAGCGCATGATATAGACAAGACCGCTACCGAAACATTTGATATATTTAAAAATATATTTAAAGGTGAGAGGGTTTCAAAGCGTCGCTGGGTTGATTCACATATTATTATCGGAGGTACCTGTGGTTGTCCTAACCGTCAATCAAGGTATTCTACAAATAAGCTTATTGAATCTTTAAGCGATAAGATGAATGCAATGACATACATTACACAGAATCAGGTCCGTATGGTAACTGATTTGACGGATAACAGCAATTTCTTCGAGATATTTGAGGATTTGAAGAGATATGTTGAGCTTTATAATTCGGATTATTTTATGATATGTGTAGACGACTCGTTTCTGATGGAGCAGGATATTACTGATATCATTAATTCACCGGATGTTATCGGACCGGTTTATTCACCTAAGATGAATCTTATGCTTTTCAGAAAAAAAGGTGAGTGGCAGGGAATTACCGATTTTAAGACCGAAAATATCCTTCCGGACCTGGATGGCTTATATGAGGAAATAGATAATCTGGTTCTTTATCCGATGCATGTTCAGGATAAAACGATAGGTTATGCGGCGACTGATTTCGAGTTCGGTACATTGAACCTTGACCTTTTATATGAGTTCTTCATGAATCTCAGTACTGCGCTGGAACTTAAGAAAACATATATGTTACAGCAGAAATTCATAGATTCGCTTGAAGAAAAATATGTCCATGATCCACTGACACAGACTCTTAACAGACGTGGATTTTATATGGAAATTAAAGATGTATATCTGCGGTGCAGGGATGAAGAGAAGGAATTCTTTATTATTTCCGCAGATTTAAATAAGCTTAAGGTAATAAATGATACTTACGGTCATTCCGACGGCGACCAGGCTATTACAGCTGTTGCAAATGCATTGTCCAAGTCGGCACTTCATGAAGAGGTATGTGCCCGCTTCGGCGGTGATGAATTTATTGTTGCCGGAGAACTTAAGGAAGCTGACTTTGAGAAAAATTATAGGGAGAGGGTTAAGTATCATCTCGATGAATATAACTCATCCTCCGGTAAGCCTTATGAAGTTACCGTAAGCATAGGTATTGTGACATTTATCCCAAATGACGATACTCCGTTTGATAAGCGTATCAGCGAGGCTGATGAGAAGATGTATAAGGAAAAAGTAAGTGCACATATGAACAGGCGTTAGTTTTCAAAGCTCCCGGTTGTAAATTCTTGTTGGAATTACACCGGGAGCTTATATTTTTATAAAAAAATATTTATAAAAAAACACTTTTATTTAAGGGGAGTTTAATGTAGAATGTCTTAGGTAGATTTAAATTATTTTTCACAGAGGTAAGATGGTATGAAAGAGATAAAAGTTGTTAAACAGATTATGGAATGGAATGATGATGTAAGTGATAAGATTAAGGAGCTTACTGCATCTAAGAATGTATGTATAATTAATGTTATGGGTTCTCCGGGTGCCGGTAAAACCAGCCTTATCACCCGCTTGATAGAGGAGCTTTCCAAAGAATATAAAATCGGTGTTATAGAAGGTGATATTACCGATACTATTGATGCCGTAAAGATTGATGAACTCGGTATTCCTGTTGTTCAACTTCAGACAGACGGTGCCTGCCATATAGAGGCTATGTCAATTGAGCATATTTTACCTATGTTTAACCTGGATGAGCTCGATATTATTTTTGTTGAAAATATCGGAAATCTGGTATGTCCTGCCGAGTTTAATATAGGCGAGAACTTTAGAATCGCAATTCTTAGCGTTCCCGAGGGAGATGATAAGGTAGCCAAGTATCCGTTGATGTTCTCTACTTCCGATTTTCTTGTAATGCATAAATATGACATGAAAGAATATTTTGATTTCGATGATAAGAGAGTAGAGAAGGATACATTGGACAGAAATCCTAAAGCAAAGATTTTCAGGGTTTCTTCAAAGACAGGCGACGGTTTATCCGAATTTGTTGAGGCTGTTAAGGATAAAGTGTCCATGCGTTCATAGGCAGGAAGAGAAGTGGATTATAAAATGTCTGCTGTATTTTCAGAGATTAACAAAATGGGGCGTAACAGCTTTGTCTGTTGCGTCTTTTGTACTTTAACGCAGTAAGAGAAATTCCCTGCCTTTAAGCTGTGAAGGCGTAAGTATGGGTATAGGGGAGATTTCAAGGTACGAAGTGCCCTGTGTTACGAGCAAGGTACGAAGCGGACTAAAGAATATCATTGATGAAGGGTAGATAATATGCGTAAACATGATGAACTTGTAAAATACATTAAAATAAGGGGTGCGAGAGAGCATAACCTGCAAAATATTGATATAGATATCCCGAGAGATGAGTTTGTGGTCATTACCGGGCTTTCAGGTTCCGGTAAATCATCACTCGCTTTTGATACCATATATGCAGAAGGCCAGAGAAGATATATGGAATCGCTTTCATCTTATGCAAGGCAGTTTCTTGGGATGATGGAAAAGCCGGATGTAGAGTCAATTGAAGGACTTCCACCGGCAATAGCCATAGATCAGCGTTCCACGAACAGAAATCCCCGTTCCACGGTTGGTACGGTGACTGAAATTTATGATTATTTCAGACTCCTGTTTGCAAGGACAGGTGTTGTACATTGTCCTAATTGCGGTAAGGAAATTAAGAAGCAGACTGTCGATATGATGGCTGATGAGATACTTTCCATGCCGGAGAAAACCAAGCTTTTAATACTTGCGCCGGTCGTAAAGGGTAGAAAAGGAGAGCATAAAAAGATTTTCGAAAGTGCCCAAAAAAGCGGTTATGTAAGGGTTGTTGTGGATGGTGAAACCTATGAATTAACAGAAGAAATAAAGCTTGATAAGAATAAAAAGCATAATATTGATATACTTGTGGATAGGCTTGTCGTAAGAGAAGGTGTCAGAAGCAGGCTTGTGGACTCTCTTGAGAATTCCCTTCGTTTGGGCGAAGGGCTTGTAAAGGTTGAGGTTGTAGGAGGAGAGACTCATAGCTTTAGCGAAAGTTTTTCCTGCCCCGATTGCGGAATAAGCATAAATGAAATAGAGCCGCGTAGTTTTTCATTCAATAATCCCTTCGGTGCCTGTCCTAAATGTGCCGGAATAGGCTTTACTATGGAATTTGATGAAGATTTAATAATTCCGGATGATAGCTTAAGTATTGCAGATGGTGCCATAGTAGCGATGGGATGGCAGTCCGCCACAAAGCCTGACAGCTTTACAGGCTCGATTTTAGCGGCACTTGCTAAGGAATATAAATTTGATTTAAAGAAGCCTTACGGTAAGCTTCCGGAAGACATAAGACATATGCTTATGCACGGTACCGGAGGCAAGAGTGTAAAAGTAAAATATACAGGCCAAAGAGGCACCGGAGTGTACGATATAGCATTTGACGGTATCATTAAGAACCTTCAAACGAGATACCGTGAGACAGGTTCGGATTCACAGAAGCGTGAATATGAAAATCTTATGCAGATTAAGCCTTGTACGGAGTGCAATGGTAAGAGGTTAAAGCCTGAGGCTCTTGCCGTAACCGTAGGTGGTAAAAATATATCCGAAATCACGGAAATGTCCATTAAGAGACTTGCGGAGTTCATGAAAAATATAGAGCTTACCGAGATGCAAAGGATGATCGGAAAGCTTATATTGAGAGAAATAAATGCCCGTCTGGGATTTTTGGTGGAAGTAGGACTTGATTATGTGGCACTTTCCAATAATACCAGTACGCTTTCCGGTGGTGAAGCCCAGAGAATAAGGCTTGCAACACAGATTGGTTCCGGTCTCGTAGGAGTGGCATATATACTTGATGAGCCGAGTATAGGCCTTCATCAAAGAGATAACGATAAACTGATATCGGCACTTAAAAAGCTTCGTGATCTCGGTAATTCCCTGATTGTTGTCGAGCATGATGAGGATACCATGAAGGAAGCCGATTATATAGTGGATATCGGGCCTAAGGCAGGAGAAAAGGGTGGAAATGTAGTCTGCGAGGGTACTTATGAAGAAATAATTGCCTGCAAGGAAAGTATTACAGGCAAGTATTTGAGCGGAGAAAAAAAGATTCCTGTGCCGGATAAGAGAAGAAAACCTAAGGGGTGGCTTACCGTTAAGGGAGCAGCCGAAAATAACCTTAAAAATATCGATGTTAAGTTCCCGATAGGCGTGCTTACGCTTGTTACGGGAGTTTCCGGATCAGGAAAAAGCTCGCTTGTAAATGAGATATTATATAAGGCACTTGCAAGAAAGCTTAACCGTGCACGTATCCCTGCGGGAGAGTATAAGACAATCACAGGTCTTGATAAGCTTGATAAAATAATAGCAATCGACCAGTCTCCTATCGGAAGGACGCCGCGTTCAAATCCGGCGACCTATACAGGTATGTTTGATATGATAAGAACTCTTTTTGCATCAACCCCGGATGCAAAGGCTCACGGATACCAGAAGGGGCGCTTCAGCTTCAATGTGAAAGGCGGAAGATGTGAGAATTGTAGCGGTGACGGTATTATTAAGATTGAAATGAATTTCCTTCCGGATGTATATGTTCCTTGTGAGGAATGTAAAGGAAAAAGATATAACAGGGAAACCCTGGAGGTAAAATATAAGGGTAAGACTATTGCGGATGTCCTGGATATGACAGTTTCAGAGGCACTTGAATTCTTTGCTCCCGTAAAGAGCATCCGTGAAAAGCTTGAAACCCTTGCGGACGTAGGACTTACATACATAAAGCTCGGACAGCCGTCAACGACACTTTCCGGCGGTGAAGCCCAGAGAATCAAGCTTGCAACAGAGCTTAGCCGTAAGAGTACGGGGAATACGATTTATGTAATGGATGAGCCGACCACGGGACTACATTTTGCTGATGTGGATAAGCTTATAAAGATTCTCCAAAGACTTACCGATAACGGAAATACAGTTGTCGTAATCGAACATAATCTGGATGTTATTAAGACTGCGGATTATATAATAGATATGGGTCCCGAGGGCGGCGAAGGCGGCGGAACCGTGATTGCCAAGGGAACACCGGAGCAGATTGTTAAGATAAAGGAATCCTTTACGGGACAGTATCTGAAAGATAAACTTAAATAATCCATTAAAGGACAGTATCCGGAAGATAAACTTAAGTAATTTTTAAGGGACAAAATTATAAAGATAAGCTTAAGTAAATTATTTTTACGGATAATATCCGGAAACATAGAAAATATAGAAGAATGGGAAATATCAGGAGTGTGAAATATGAACAATACATTTTTTGCAATGACTTCACGTATGAAGTATATAGAGCGCTGGGCACTTATGAGAAATTCCAGCAAGGAAAATATAAGCGAGCACAGCTTAGAGGTAGCTATGATAAGTCATTGCCTTGCAAATATAGGAAATATAAGGCTTGGTAAGGATTATAATGCAGAGCATATATCTGTTGTTGCGATGTATCATGATTGTACGGAAATCATTACAGGAGATATGCCAACACCTGTAAAGTACGAAAATGAAGAAATCAAAAATGAATATAAAAGAATTGAGAAAATGGCGGCATTCAGGATGCTTAATAAGCTTCCTTCGGATTTAAGGGAGGCCTATGAAAAGATAATTATGCCCGATGATTTGGATAAGCAATCCAAGAAAATCATAAAGGCTGCAGATAAGATTTCCGCATTTATAAAATGTATCGAAGAAGAGAATAACGGTAACAGGGAATTTCAAAAGGCAAAGGAATCCACATAGGCTTCAATAAAGAGGCTTGAGTGTGAAGAGGCCGATATATTTATGGAGGAATTTATACCGGCTTATTATCTTACTTTGGATGAACTATAATTATCGTTGAAAAAATATTTCGAATATGGT
>JAILOA010000249.1 GCA_024691065.1 Lachnospiraceae bacterium
GCTTTAAGCATGGCCGTTGTTGCAACGGAATTTGTGCCAACCGCAGTAATCTTCACATCGTAATTTTCATTTTTAATCAAGTTAATGATTTGTCTTCCAAGCCCACCACCCTGGGCATCCACAACTAATATATTCTTCATATTTACTCACTTTCCGGCAATTTTTTCGATTTACTTATTAGCGCTCCACTTTTGGGATAAAATCCCCAAAATCGACGGTTGACGGAGAATTGCTTGCTACATCCTATTTAAAATATACATAAATTGGCAATTCTCCCAAAGGATAAAATGCTTTGCATTTTATCCGTTTTGCTCACCAATTTTCTTTCACGATTTTTGCTTTCAACCTCTCACCACTACTGTATCGTAGAATTCATACTTCCAACCTTATATCCACCCAAATCCAATGTTACAAATTGAAATCCGATTTTCTTCAATTCCCTGTAAATCTTAATTCTTGTTTCTTCCTCTGTAATTCTATGTATATCAGCCGGCGGAACCTCGATTCGTGCGATATTTCCATGAATCCTCACTCGCTCCCACACGAAACCTAATTTTATCAAATAATCTTCCGCCCTGTCAATCATTTGAAGCTTTTCCGCAGTAATCATCTCGCCATACACAAATCTTGAAGCAAGACACGCATAAGCAGGTTTATCCCAGGTTTCAAGCCCCATACGCTTTGAAAGCTCTCTGATTTCATCCTTGTAGAGTCCTGCTTCTCTAAGCGGACTAACCACCTTAAGTTCGGTTACAGCCTTAATTCCGGGTCTGTAATCGCCAAGATCATCCATATTTGAGCCCTCGGCCACATATTTTATTCCATTTTCCGAAGCAATCTTTATTAAGTTACTAAATATACTTTTCTTGCAATGATAACAACGATCTGCAGGATTTTTTCTAAATGTATCGGTTCCCAGAACTTCTGTCTTATACATAAACTGCCGGATTCCTCTCTCCCTGCAGAAAGCCTTTGCTTCCGTGCTTTCTCTTTGAGGTATAAACTCAGCCTCACAAGTCACTGCAATCACACTATCGCCAAGCACTTCTCTTGCTACCGCCAGTAAAAATGTAGAATCCACACCTCCTGAGAACCCCACCGCAAGACTTCCCAAACTTTTGATATATGCTTTTAATGCTTCCAATTTTACTTCCAAATCATCCTTAATCATAATGCCTTCCTTTTTTTCTTCCATATTATCTTCATTTATATTAAAGTGTCAGTAACCACATAGGCTACTGACACCCTAATTTTACATAATTTGTTTTACTAATTATGTTTCACTTATTTTGTTTTTCTTTTTTTGCTTTACTAATTATGTTTTACTAATCTTGTTCACTTTCATTCTATTACTGCACTCTTACATGCAACAACAAAAATCCAATTAACATCTTGCAAAAAATATCTGAAAGACAGCAATGCTATATTAAGGATGCATGCCCTTGCCCGCTTCATTCTTTGCAACATTACTCGAAGTCTTTTTAACATCATCAGGCTTTTTGATATCATTAGCCTTTTTATTTTCTATCTCTAACTTATCTTCCTTAGCATACTGCCTGTACTTTTCGATTTTCTCAACATTTAAGTTAAGCTTCCTTATTGCTTTAATACTCTGACTTCTGACAGTACTGCAAACAGATTTATCATACCAAAGCTCATTCTTGGCATCTACAGTTTTTTCTATGCCATTCTCATCAACATAAGTCTTATCATTTTTGCTTGCATATGCTTTATCCAGAGCTGTTGCAATAGCTTTATAAAGACATTCATAAAGATCATTCTTATCAATATAGCCCTCATCGGTCTTGGAAAATACATTTTTCTCAAATTCTTTTCTTACTGCCGGATTTGAGCCAAGTACATTTCCTCTGAAACTGGCAATTTCACCGCTCTTATTTATTGTATCGAACTCTTTATTCATTGCATCCTTAGTAACCGGTTTTTTTGCATTTTTAAGCTGTTTATAACAATAATCAAGCATAAGAACACGATAAGATGCATTTGCTAAATCTTTCTTTAACTCCTCCTTATCTTCATTAACTCCAAATTTTAATTTAACTCCGGTTTTTCCGATTTCTGTTCTTAATTTTTTCTCAAATCTCTCTTTATAAAAGTGACGATTTACTTCCTTTTCCTCGGAATTATAATCCTTAATCTTATGTCCGTTATTATAATTTTCAGAAGCCTTTTTAAACTCATCAGGACTAAGAGATAAGAGTTCATAAGCATTTCGAATTATATTTCTTCTCTCAAGATCGTTAGCTGTCGGATTCTTAATGTCACTATTCATATCAAGACATTTTGCCAAATTATCCATAAGTTCATCATCGACAATCTGTCTTTGATTATGTATTCCTTTTTTAGCATACTTAAGCAATCCATCTTTAACCTGCTTATAAGGAATAGAAAGTTTTTCTCCGTTTTCTCTTTCTTTACCGTTTTGAACAAGTTTTCTGGCAAGATCTCCCAAAATAGGTATTTTATATTCTTCCTCAGGATTATTATTTATATCTGCAACCGGTTTATTATTATTGATATAGAAATTATTGATATTATTGATATTATTAATATCATCTTCTTCATATTCAAAGCTGTCATCCAAATTAACGATATTATTTTCTTTACCAACTTCTGCAATAGGCTTGTAATTTACTTTTGCTTCGGCCAATGCAGCATCTAAATCAGAATATTTATTTTTAATAATGGTGTATTTTGTTTCAATATTTTTCTTAATATCATCCTTCATTGATTTTGACACATTATTAATGATTTGTCTGGTATCTTTTTCATATTGATTTACATTAAAACCGTTATTTTTTATTTTTTCTTGAGCATCCATAAGCTCAATACTGTTATCAATCTCTTCTTCTTTGGCTTTTTTGATTGCTTTTTCCCTAAGCTTTATGGAATTTGCTTCTACAGGAACTTTAACAATAACGTCTTGCTTTTTTAATCCGTCATACTGTTTTTCGTTTTTACTTACAAAATACCGTTCAAAAGGTCCGTTAACTAACTCATCCATATGAATTCCGTCAACATTTTGATAAGTCTTTTTTTCTGTAAACAGCATATCATTATCTATCATTTTATTGTTACTAAATCCCCTGAAGTAAACTACATCGTTTTCGACGCCAAGTACCTCAAGGTATCTTGCTCCTGCAGTTTCCGGAACATTAAATTTGATAATATCACCCTGCTTTAGATTACTTAATCTATTTTTCCTCTCGTTTATTCTGTTACTCTCTTTCTCCCTTTCCTTTCTGACCGTATCAAGTTTAGAATACTCAGTGGCAATAGTATTAAGCTTTTCGTTACGCGCTACATCAAATCTGTCCATATAGTTATGTACAATATCATCCTCATTAAGCTTCTTCTTAATTCCCATCTCTTCTTCCATACGCTGGATTTTACTACCCGTATTAATAGCCTGATGAGCCGCATCTTTAAACATTTTTATATCTGAATCCGAAACAGAATTTGCCTCTTCATTATCATAGAGAGTTTTTAAACGTTCCAGCTCCTTATTCACGTCTTCGCTGGATAATTTTCTGTATTCCTCAATTTTCTTAACCTCAAGGTCAATATTATTGCCGTTAATTAACCCATTAATATTAATTCTCTGACCACGAGAATTGGCATTTTTATTGACATTATCAACCCCATCATTCTTTGAGGAAGTGTTGATAATTCCAATATTATTATTGGAAGTGCCGATAATGTCCATATTATTGGAGGTGTCGATAATATCCATATTATTGGATGAAGTACTGATAATTCCGATATTATTGGTGGAAGTTCTGATTTCATTATCAATGTTATTTTCAATGTTATCGTCTTCGATATCTTCCTCAATAATAATATTATTACCATTGACGTTGATATTGGTATTAATATTAGTATTAATATAAGTATTAATATAAGGATTTATATCAGCATTATCCATATTAATATTTACATCGACATTATCAATATTATTATCGTCAATAATATTATTTATATTATTTTCATTAATGATGCCAGGCTTATTTTCATTCTGAATTTCATTTTCCTGATTCTCACCGTCAAATGGAATCTCATCCTTATAATGATAGAACTGGGCAACTCTGCCATTAATATCTACATATCCATAACTCTTCTTAAATTCATCGAAAGCTTCAGGTGATTTTTTATCCTTTGCAAGAGCATTTGCATAATATTTAAGTTCATAATTAACCCAATTCTGACCTAAACCTCTGGCTTTAGCTCCGTCTGTTATATTCTCTCCGAGAGCATCACTGTAGAGAGAAGGATCAAATTGTTCCTTGTCAGAATCTTCTTCCATTATAATGACAGGTTCTAAATCATCATTTGACTCAACGTCTCCGTCTAACTTATCCTTTTTATTATCTCCGACATCAAATAAATTACCGTCGCCTTTTTCCTTACCATCGCCGATGATTAATGCCTGATTAAGTGGATCCACTTCCTCATCATCCGGAATGACATTTTCTTTCCCATCACCCTCGATTTCACTGCCTTTCTCTTTATCAGTGTTTTTAATATCATTTTTACCCTCAAGTTCCTCAGCTGCAAACTCCTCATCAGTTTGTAAAAGTTCAACCTCATCATAGTACTTTGCCTGCAAAACGTGATATAAATGTTTCTTGAATTTCGAATTATTAAATAATCCTTTTGCGAGCTCTTTTGAACCCTCATTGATAGCATCCGGCAACAAACTTTCATAAAAATCTCTTGCAGTAAAGTTTGGATCTGTTTCATACTTAATCTTCATCTGTTCAACGTAAGCCGAACGATAGAATGAATTTTCAAGTTTCTTGTCAGTAACTGCCTGCTTTGGAT
>JAILOA010000282.1 GCA_024691065.1 Lachnospiraceae bacterium
ATATTTCCACCGGCCCTACTTTACAGCTTCCCCGAGTTTCTCACATAACTCCAGATAATCCTTGATAAAGCTGTTTGAATCACTATAAATAAATCCGGTGTCATTATCCTTGGCTGCAAACTCATGTTTCTTCGCCCGCTCACTAAAGTCCTTTAATCCTATGGTTGCCATCAGGCTCTTGATTGAATGCACATCGATTCCGTAAGCTGCAATATCCTTATTTTCAAGGCTGTTTCTCATTCTCTGAGTGCAAACCGGGGAGTCTTTTACGATGTCACTGATGATTTCACGAAGTAAATCCTCCTCACTTCCGCAGTGCATAAGAGCCATATCATAATTAAGTCCCTTGATGGATTTCAGTTTGTATTTAAGTGAATCCCCGGATTCGTTCATAGAATTCTCAACCGGGGAAAGCTCATTCTCCACAACCTTCCTGTATTCTATAATCTTCTCCGCCGGAAGCATACTCTTCACGGTCTCTTCGAGGACTTTAGAATCCAATGGTTTTGTGAGATACCCGTCAAATCCCTCTTTTTTATACATCTGAGCGCTACCGGCTATTGCATTTGCCGTAAGAACAACTGCTTTTGTATCCCTGTTAAGGGAATCCTCTGAATTTCTGATTGTATGTAATGTCTCTATACCATTAGGCTCCGGCATCATATGGTCAAGAAGCAAAAGATCGTATTTCTTCTTCTTGCAAAGCTCTATCGCCTTTTCACCCGACGAACAAATGTCCGGAATGATACCGTTTTGCTTAAGGAAAAGTCTTACTATGGTAAGGTTGGACTGATTATCATCAACCGCAAGTACTACAGCATTCGGTGCAGTAAAGCTTGAGACCTCGGAGGTCTTACCCTGCTCTTCCCTGTGTTCCATAAAATCTTTATCCAAAGGTTCTTTATTTTCGTATCTCACAGGAAGCTTAACCCAGAACTTTGAGCCGACTCCATACTCACTCTCGACACCAATCTCGCCGTTCATCGAAGTCACTATACTTTTTACGATGGCAAGGCCAAGACCTGTACCCTCGATGTTTGCATTTTCCTTTTCATTTGCCCTCGAAAATGCTTCGAACAAATGTTCCTGTTCCTCTTTGTGGATTCCCTTTCCGGTATCTTCTACAG
Organism: Lachnospiraceae bacterium; assembly: GCA_024691065.1. Lineage (GTDB taxonomy): Bacteria > Bacillota > Clostridia > Lachnospirales > Lachnospiraceae > JAEEJA01. The sequence continues at coordinate 1,128 of JAILOA010000282.1, forward strand.
TGAACCTTAATTCATATCCTTCATCCGTATAATCGCCACCAACCTTAAGGGTTATGGCACCGGTGTCCGTATATTTAACAGCATTATTCATCAGATTAACAAGTATCTGTCGAATTCTGAATTCATCGCTTATAATTTCATTAGGAACCTCATCAATCACTTCCGCTTTGAGCAAAAGTTCCTTCTCGTCCGCCCTTTCGCTAATAAGTGAAATAACATCTATAAGCATTTCCGGCATAAGAAAATCCGCTTCCTTAATTTCCAATCTTCCGGATTCAATTTTGGTAAAATCAAGCACGTCATTTACAAGCATAAGAAGCATTTTACCTGAGCTCTTTATACTCCGCGAATATTCTTCGATTTCCTTGTTATCATTTTCCCTGAGAATCATCTCATTCATACCGAGAATTGCATTGATTGGCGTTCTGATCTCGTGGGACATGCTCGCGAGAAACCTGGTTTTTGCCTCGGAAATATCAATTGCATGCTGCTTCTCCATGCTTATCTGTCTTAAGTCATGAACCTGCTGTATAACAATAAATGTAAGCAAAAAGGCAAGTCCCATAACTATCAGGACCGTCTCCCTGATAAAATATAATTTAAAAATAATATTTATGAGTTCCACGAGACATCCGACAAGGAAGCCGAGAAAACCTATAAATGTATAGTGGTAGGAGACTGTATTTCCGCGTAATGCATCAACTATCAGAATTACAATACCCGATACCGCCAATATTACCAGCACCGAATTTAACAAATTGATTATATTATAAAACGGCAAAATCCCCGTAAAATGTAATATCGGCCAGATTATAGTATTTAATGCCGCTATCAACAGAACAAAGGACATCGTCTTTTTGTAACGTCCTCTTTGTATGGTAAAGAGGTAAACCGCAAGTCCCAGCGGGATTATCAGACAAAACATAAAACTTAAGAACCCGTTTATGTGATTGGTTCCAAATATGAATTGAGCCAGAAATGAGTCTGTGATAAGCCACGCCGCTATGGTAAATATACCCAGGGCGCCGTACATCATATCAATCCTCTGTTTCATTATTATCCTGAGTCCTATACTTACAACAAAGGATACAAATGAAAAAATCAGGACTATGAAAGACAGCACAACCGAAACTCCGTTTACCTTAAGCAGATAGCTTACTCCTCCGGCGCGTGTGCTGATAAAGATTTCCGGAATATTTCTGTCATAATCAAGTACGGTTTTTCGTTCTATTACAATTTCTGCCCCCGAATCGGACTCCGTCAACGGAACCGACATAATAAACCTTTTAGAGGCACCGCCCGGGATATTTACATCCCTTTTCTCGATAAAATCTTTTCTAAGCTCGCCGTTTATGTATACAGACACGTCCTTACGTGTATCAAAGAAAATGTATTCGCCGCTTTTTATTCCTTGCGGAAGTGTCGAACTGATAGTCTGATTATGGTTATCTCCATTCTTAACACTCCATTTCTCTATAAAGATAACCGGTTCATTTTCTATCGGATCACTTTTATTTATAATACCGTAATATACGTATATAACTACATTAAAGGCAAGCCAAAAAAACAGTAAGATTTTTACTGTATT
>JAILOA010000010.1 GCA_024691065.1 Lachnospiraceae bacterium
TAAATCTTTTCTTCACAAAAAGCCTGAACCTCTTTATTGTAGAAAGGACTAGGTGAAAATGTACCCATACCTCCGGTATTAAGACCTTCATCATTATCCTTTGCCCTCTTATGATCCTGGGCACTTGTCATAGGCTTAATATGAGTACCGTCGCAGAAGCAAAGCACTGAAGCCTCACGACCGGTCATAAACTCTTCAATAACAACCGTATTACCTGCATCACCGAACTGCTTATCCATCATAATGCTTCCGATGGCCTTCTCAGCCTCTTCCAATGTATTGCAAATAAGAACACCCTTTCCGAGAGCAAGACCATCAGCCTTTACTACAATAGGGAAAGACTGTTTCTCAATATACATAAGGGCCTCTTCAGGTGAATGAAATACTTCATAACCACAGGTCGGAATGTTATATTTCTTCATCAAATCCTTTGAAAAACTCTTGGAACCTTCGATAATCGCTGCATTCTTTCTGGGACCAAAGACCTTAAGTCCTCTTTTCTCGAATACATCTACGATTCCGCCAACGAGAGGATCATCCATACCGATGATTGTTAAATCAATAGCTTCCTTCTCGGCAAAATCAGCGAGCTTTTCAAATTCCATAGCATTTATTTCTATACACTCTGCATCTAGGGAAATACCGCCATTTCCCGGTGCACAGTAAATCTTATCTACTTTTGGACTCTTCTTTACACTTTTTATAATGGCATGTTCTCTTCCGCCACTACCTACAACTAAAACTTTCACAGTATAACCTCCGTTCATTATTTGATATGAGCGATATTATCAATTATTTCAACCCTTCCGGCTCCAATCAGATCTATGGCCTTTGGCAATATAATCCACTCTGCCTGCTCCATAACCCTTCTTTGAAGAACCTCAGGTGTATCACCCTCCATAACCTCAACTGCTTTCTGCAAAAGTATCGGACCGTGATCAGCCTCTTCATCCACAAAATGAACAGTTGCACCGGTCACCTTATTACCGTGTGAAAGGACGCTTTCATGAACCTTAAGTCCATAATAGCCCATTCCACAATGAGAAGGAATAAGTGAAGGATGAATATTAATAATTCTGTTTCTGTAAGTCTCAATAAGCTTCTTTGGAATGATTACAAGATATCCTGCAAGAACAACCAGATCAATGTTATTTTCTTCTAAAGTCTTAATCATTTCGTCGGCAAACTGATCCTGTGAATCAAAACTCTTAGGTGATATACAAACACCCTTAATTCCTGCTTTTTCGGCTCTTTCAAGAGCATAAGCATTTTCCTTGTTACTGATAACTATAGAAATCTCTGTATTTTTTATAGTGCCGTTATTAACTGCATCAATTATTGCCTGTAAATTAGTGCCACCGCCGGACACGCAGACTGCTATTTTCTGCATAATGTAACTCCTCCATCACCGGCTGTCACATCTCCGACTATATAGCTCTTGTAACCTGAATCATTAAGAACTTTAACAGCCTTCTCTGCATTCTCTGCATCAATCGCAAGAACCATACCAAGTCCCATATTGAAGGTGTTATACATCATCTTCTCTTCGATATCCCCTTCCTTTGCGAGCATATCAAAGATAGCAGGCTTATCGAAGGAATTCAAATCAACATTTGCTGTTACATTATCCGGAAGCATTCTAGGAATATTCTCATAGAAACCGCCACCGGTAATATGACTTGCACCAAGAATTGTAATGCCATTCTCTCTAAGACTCTTAAGTGCATTAACATAAATAATCGTAGGAGTAAGAAGCACCTCTCCGAGTGTCTTGTTACCAAGCTCCTCATAAGACTTTGATAATGTTTCCTTGTCCATATTAAATACCTTACGAACCAAAGAATAACCATTACTGTGAACACCTGATGAAGCAATACCGATAAGTACATTGCCCGGCTTAATATTCTCTCCCGTAATCATGTCCTTCTTATCTACGACACCAACGGCAAAACCGGCCAAATCATACTCGTCCTCCGGCATAAGTCCCGGATGCTCAGCTGTTTCACCACCTACAAGAGCAGCTCCTGCCTGTCTGCAGCCTTCTGAAACTCCGCTTACTATGGAAGCGATTTTTTCAGGATAGTTCTTACCACATGCAATGTAATCAAGGAAGAATAAAGGCTCTCCACCTGAACATGCAATATCATTAACACACATTGCAACTGCGTCAATTCCAATGGTATCATGCTTATCCATTAAAAAAGCAAGCTTAACCTTTGTGCCACAACCATCTGTACC
>JAILOA010000320.1 GCA_024691065.1 Lachnospiraceae bacterium
TATAGGTTTTTCCGTTACTTAATTGCAAATTGTGATAATATGCTCTTGAAGTTTCTCCTGCATCCAAATCATACTCACATACCGAACAGTCCATATTTCCGTCGGCATTTCCCGTAAGCTTAACCGAATAATCACCGTCAACAGGCACGAAAAACCGCTTCGAATCACCCTGAACGCCCATTGTAATTGAATCGGAGATACTTGTGTCCACAACATTGTTGGTTATCTTTCCTACTGTATTGCCGGCTCCATCATTAACCTCAACATCAACAGGGCAGTTAACGATGTATAATACCATTTTTCCCTGGTTTTGAATATTTATGTTATTCTCGTTTACCACTTCCATGGATGCAAGATAATTCTCGGCCAAATGAGAACATTCAAACTTTGGTTCTATTACCTGACCGGTAATGAGGAATCCTATGGTGCTGAGTCCTACTATTCCCCATCTGCCCTGGGTGGCGGAAACAATATTTAGATACGATGTTTTTTCCAAATCACTGTCACCGGATTGATTATAACCCAATACACCTTTGTACAACGTATACAATGTAGCACTTGAATCCGTCGGCAATGGCATAAACGAACCAAATGCAATACCCAATGGTTGTTTATAATATTTTTTCTGATTCCAAACAACCGATGTAACAAGTTTTATATAAGTCGATACATCCAACATACCCATAGGATACGCTGAAAAATCCCGGTTTCTGTAGCTTTTAAATTTTGCACATTTTTTCTCATAAAACTCATTGAATGACATCTTTCCATCCACGGTTTTACCTGCTGTTTTACTCGGAAGTACATAAGTATAACCGTACCTGCCGTATCCCCACCCGGATGGAACCAGCTTGGTAACAAAGTCCTCCGGATTTACTATACTGTATATGTTATTATAGGTTTCCTTATTACCGCTGTTAGCGTCCTGTGATACATTTGGAACTGCAAATCCATAAGCAAATATATCGTCCTTCTCCATATATTGCGCATATGTAGTAGGATAACTATCGTCACATTTCTTTGCAACCAGGTTTGTTACGGCTCCGCCTCTGCTGTGACCGGTGATAAATACTTTGATTCTGTTGGTAGTATGCGTGGATGTTATTTGCACGTCTAATAATGATTTTACATAATTTGCTGCCCTTTCAAAACCCATATGGGTTTTCTCGGTGCTGATCTCAAAGTTATCAACCCATTCCTTTTTGTACGTTCCTCTTATAAAGACATAGTATACATCTGTCTTTTGTCCGTTTATGGTAGTAGTTTTATTTGCAATTACACAAGGAGAAACGCCTTCTTTACCGTCATATTCCTTTCCTTGGGCAAATTCGCCTTTTCTCGGATAAGATTTAATGTTTTCATCCTTGACACCCATTGCATTTAATGCATCATTTAATGTTGTCTTGTCTTTCTTAACGCTATAAGTAAAAAGCGACATTTTAGCCGCAAACAAGGCTAAATCTTTATCATAGGATGTAGAAGATTTTGTAAGCATATCATCATTCCATGAAAAACCAATCTTTGTTGTATAACCATTATTTGGTTTATATTCCACGCTATGATCAGATGATTCATTCACATATGAAAATGTTGTTATATCTGCATTTATTACAGGAACATCCAGTTCATATCTTTTTGAAGAATAATAATCAAATTCAGGAATAGCATCCCAACCATCTTCTATTTCACTATATTCTTTTATATCAACATCATTTAAATAATTATATTTTTCTGTTCCGTCAGTGTTATAATAATAATGAATATCTGAATAATCGTCATCTACTATATATATTCCCAAATATTCACTCAGTACCAGTTTCCCGTCTTCGTAGGCGAATTTTTTAGCCTTATGACCACCTGCATCACCACCTGAACCACATATAATTTCACCGGTATTCTTTAATGAAATATATTGCATATCTAAACTCACAGGTCTTTGAACAATCGGAACCACTTTACCATTTTCAACCGAATATATTGCTTCCAGGTAACTATAAAGTTCTATTTCATAATTATTGCTATAGAAACAACGCTCATTAACAACTACAAATTCCAAAATGCCATTTCCGTCTATATCAACTAATAAATAATCATAATGATTATTGTTATCGGTACATTTATCTGCAATTACAGAGCTGATATAAGATTTTGTATTACCACGGAAGATATCGTCCAGCTCTTCCACACCTAACTTTTTATATTCATTATAATATTTGTCATATGCAGCGGAATTCTCTGTTTTGGTTAATGCTGATTTATTACACATATCATCATACCAGCTACATATCCCCTGATATAACTTTATATTTTCATTTTCTTCTTCAGTACGAATAACCACTTTACTCTGACTTAAACGTACATCTAATAAATTTACATTTTTCAAATAACGGGTATAGTTATATGACATATTAAAATGTACATTTGATAAATATGAAACTGTTTCTACAAGGGAAAGCTCTCCGTTTTTATAAGAATACTTTTCACTTTCACTACCTCCTTCATATGAATGATAAAAATATCCATCTTCCTCAGTATTCCAGAATGAACTATAAGTTGACTGGCATAATGCAACTACTGATCCATTTTTAATCGTATAAAGTGAAATACCGCCTACTCCGTTAATTATTAACTCCTTGACCCCATTCCCGTCAATATCGGTTAAATAAAAACTCATCTCTATACCATCATAATTTTCATATACATTGGAATAAAAATGATATGACGTATCATCTCCCAATGAATTGGAAACACTGCTATCGTAAGCAGCTTTATAATTTGCATTGAATATTTCTTCAATTGTTCCGTTTACTGTATCTTCTTGCCCGTTATTTCTTGAGTCAATGACTTTTTTTAAATCAACATTTACTTTTTGATACAATCGAAGTAAAGGTGCATATGTACTTATGATATCCATGTCCTCTAAACCGGCAGCTGTTGTAACTTTGCTTGTAAAGCCATTTCCGGTAAATCCCAAACAATCGGTCAAACATATGGAATTTATTAGAACAATTACAATAAACACCTTAAAAATATACCTGAATCTTATTTTCTTCTCCATAATAGCACGCCTCCTTATATATTTTTTGTTTTTGGTTTGGATTTGGTTTTGATTTTTTTACGACAAAATAACTGGAATCATTATAACAAATTTAAATTACATATTATTGTTATTGGTCTAATTTCAGGGTTTATTTGCATATTTCAAGGTTTCCTACTGTGAACTTCGATTTTATTTGTGCATTTCAAGGTCCCCCCTTTTATCGATACTTAATTCCATCCACTCCCCTTTATCGCTACATTTATATAAAAAAAAAGGAAGCCCCCGCTTTCGCGGGAGCCCCTTGTTTCAAAAGGAAAAAATCTTGCAATCTGTATTATAATTATAAACTATTATACAGATCCTCATATTTCTTCGCTGAACTCGCCCAGCTGTAATCAAGCGCCATACCACGCTCCACGATTTTATTCCAGTCACGTTTGTGATTATAATAAACATCCTTCGCATAACGAAGCGTTCCAAGCATTTCGTGCGCATTGTAATTCATAAATGAGAAGCCTGTACCCTTGTTCTCGTACTCATTGTAAGGCTCAACCGTATCCTTCAGACCACCG
>JAILOA010000355.1 GCA_024691065.1 Lachnospiraceae bacterium
TAACAGGTAAGGTAAAGTCAAGTATTCACGCCGATAACCTTGATACCGGTGTTCACGTACTTCCTGTTTTATATAAGGATGCCACAGACAGAAACAGAACTTCACCTTTTGCATTTACAGGTAATAAGTTCGAATTCCGTATGGTTGGCTCCTCAATGTCAATTTCCGATTGCAATGTTGTTCTCAATACAATCGTTGCTGCCGAGTTTGAAAAAATTGCTGACAGACTTGAAAAATCAACTGATTTTGATGCAGATGTTGATGATATTATTAAGACATACATTACAGAGCATCAGAGAGTTATATTTAACGGTGACGGATATTCCGAGGAATGGGTCGAAGAGGCTGAGAGAAGAGGACTTCCGAATATTAAGTCAATGGTTGAGGCTATTCCTTATTCACTTACTGAAAAGAATATCAAGCTTTTCGAGAGCCAGAATGTTCTTACTAAGACTGAACTGGAGTCACGTGCCGAAATTCTTTATGAGAATTATGCCAAGACCATAAATATCGAGGCAAAGACCATGATTGATATGGCAAGTAAACAATTTATTCCTGCCGGTATCAAATATACACGTGAGCTTGCAGGCTCTATAAATTCTGTGAGAGAGGCCGTTCCTGAGGCAGATGTAAGTACTCAGACAGAGATTTTAATAAATGTATCGAACCTTCTTGCCAAGGCTCAGACTGCATTAAATAACCTGAAGGAGTACGATAAGGAAGCTGCAAAGCAGACTGAAGGAAAAGACAGGGCATTTTATTTTAGAAATGTTGTCTTCCCTGCAATGGCAGAACTTAGAGCTCCGATCGACGAACTTGAGATGATCGTAGATAAGAAGGATTGGCCGGTTCCGTCATATGGAGATTTACTCTTTGAAGTATAATTAATATAAAAAATATAAATAAAAGCTGATAAAATCCGGTATTAACGGGGTTTTATCAGCTTTTTGTTATTTAAATTTTTTGGAAATTATTAAGCGCAATTAGTTTATATTAATAATGTTTAAGCGCAGTTTCTTTAAGTGAAGTTTGTTTAAGTACAATTCGTTTAAGTACAATTTGTTTAAGCGCAGTTTGTTTATACAAATATTGTTTAAGCACAGTTTCTTTAAGCTCAGTTTGATTATATAAATATTGTTTAAGCGCAGTTTCTTTAAGCAAAGTGTTTTACTTATAATTATTTATACATTGTTTTTATATTAAAATATAGATTTTTACAAAGCATAAATATTTATTTCTGAATCGGTATATATATAAGCTCTCCGTTCTTTTCGGGCGGTTTAACATTTAATTGGCGTTTCTTTGCCTTGTTAAGATTATATATATTAATTTCAGTTGTTCCCGCATAGATATTGGTCGTGAAATTACTTTTATTAAATCCTTTGGATTTTATATATCTACCGTCTTCCTCCCAAATGATTTTGACATTATATAAAGGCCAAATTTGAGTAAACGGGTAGGTGTGATAGTGGGTTTCACTGTTTGCAATAGTCTGTAAATCATATAAGAATGAATTAATATGTGAAACATCTTTAGGTGTGTATTCTTCATTAATACAAAAGGTGAAATTTCTAAGGTAAGAGCAATCACTTGATTTAATACGGGAAGTAAAACCATATTTATTTAGATATTTATTTACTTCATCATCATAAAATTCATTTATTTTATCAAGGTAGTCTGTCTGATATTTAAATGTACCCGGAATATTGAAGGTTTTTCCGAAAATAGAAGCGGTTTCAGATTCCGTCCAAACTTCAAATGATAAGTCACGATTTTCGGAGTGATATTTAAAATGATTCTCGGATTCCTCGTCAAATGTGATTTTCTCGCCTTTTACAATTGATTTAATATATTTTGTGGCCTCTTCTTCGGATGGTGTTTTTGTTTTGCAGCCTGTTAATGAAAAAGCCAATATGAATGAAAATAGAAATATATTAAATTTTAAAATATTATTTCTGAATTGGTTCTTTTGCATTTCCTATCTCCCTTATCAATAGTTTTCGTATTGAAATAAAATTGTTATTGCTAAAAATATAATTCAAGAATAAATAGAACGGTTATATTTTCACAAACAATAACATTTTAAACATTATCTCATAATATTTTTATATAGTCAAGCAATCAGGATTCGTTAATTATATCAATATTTAAAATGTCTTTAAAGGAAATCACGCTTTCATTTTCTAGAATGAGTTTTCTTTGAAATTCATCCGATTTTTTGACAGTACCAATAATGGTAATATATTCACCGCCTTCTTTAGTTAAGTCCTGAGCAAAAAATGTAATTGAAATTGTAGGATAGCTTTTATTTTTTAGGCATTCGATAATTTGAATGTATTTTTCGTTTAGATCCTTCAATTCGATTTCACTAAGTTCGATTTTTTCAGAGGTGAATCTTGCTGTTTCTCCTATTAATGCATCATAGCCCGTAAGGGCAGCAAAAGGAGAGAATTGGGCAGCCCTGTCATAATTAGACATATGTATATGTTTGTTTGATTTATGGTATTCCATATTAATCATATCATCGTATTTATTATTGATAGTTTCTGACATAATATTTATCCATTCTAAAATATATTTTTATTAGGCTCTGTGGCCGCCGACCTGGCGGTTTCTTTCACGAGCGGTTGCACCTTCTTTATAATTCATCCCTTTTAAAATAGCATTATTTCCGTATTTATCTTTGATTTCAATAAGGGCTTGTTGGATTTTCTTTTCCTTCTCCGGATTTAACTTATTATTGGATAAAGTATAATCATTGTTTTCGTTGGAATCGTCGGTTACATTTAAAAAATCTTCCAGTGTAAGTTGTTCATAATGCGTTTCTTCTTCGTATTTGTTTTCAGGGATAACATTGTTTGCAACAACATATATCCTGCGGATTAACAGGGATTTATTTACAATCCGTGCATAAAGCTCTTTAAATGCATCGATAATAAGTCTGGAAGAATTAGTATTTTTATCAAGATTTATGGTGCTATGAGCAGTTTTTGGAACCTTTCGGCCGTATCGGTCAGTCTCGATTTCGCCTTTGTAGGAGATTTTCGACGAAAGACTTTCCGTATCATAACCTACTGTCAGTGTTAGTTTTGAAGTGATGAGCTTCTTTTTTACGAGGTCAAGAGAGAGAAAATCGGCCATTTCGGAAACTATTAAAAGTCCTTTCTCATAATCATATGGCTCTTTTAGCACCTGTCCCTGACTGACGCTGTTACTTTCAGGTTTATAACTTTTAATGTCTGCGATGGTACATGGTTCATAACCCCAGGCGTGGTCAATTAAAAGCTCAGCATTAACTCCAAAGGTTTTATATAGAAGCTCTTCATTGTAGAAGTCGCCTTCCTTTCCGATTGAACATCTGCAGATATCACCCATTGTATAGAGTCCGAGCTTTGAAAGTCTTTTGGCATAGCCCTTTCCGACTCTCCAAAAATCAGAAATAGGAGTGTGATTCCAAAGTTTTTTTCTGTAACTTATTTCATCCAGCTCTGCAATTCTTACACCATCCTTATCTGCTTCCATATGCTTTGCTTCAATATCCATAGCGATTTTAGCAAGATACATATTGGTGCCGATACCTGCGGTTGCAGTGATTCCGGTTGTTTCAAGTACATCACGTATCATTGTCATTGCAAGCTCGTGAGGTGTCATATCATATATTTTTAAATAGCCGGTAACATCGATAAATACTTCATCTACGCTATATACATGAATATCCTCGGGAGATATATATTTCATATATATTGAAAATATCTTTGAACTTATTTTCATATATTTTTCCATTTGAGGTCTGGCAATTATATAATCCAGTTCGAGCTCGGGATCTTTATTTAATTCATCTAAAAAGTATGATTTATCTTTAAATGTTTTGTTCTTTATCCTGGTTTGTCTTGAAGCATTAACGGCTTTAACTTTTTGTTCTACCTCAAATAGCCTCGGCCTTCCCGGAATTCCGAAGGATTTAAGGGATGGGCTTACTGCAAGACAGATGGTTTTTGAAGTTCTTTCTTTGTCTGCGACCACAAGATTTGTATTTAAAGCATTTAATCCACGTTCCACGCATTCGACGGAAGCATAGAAGGATTTTAAATCTATTGCGATATATTTTCTTTCCATAATTAATTCCTATATATTTTTGTTAAATGTAATATTAATTAAAAAATGTCTGATGCCTGCTCTGCAAGCGTCAGTGATTAAAAATGTTCGATTGATATTTTTTCAATAAATTGTTTAATGTTTATTAAATTATTAAAAAAGCATACATTTAAATATTATAATCAGTACCGATTTTTTTCAAGGAGAAAGCTTAATTTTTTCATTTATTTTGATGTTTAAGGTGCAAAATATCACAATATTTAGTGAATTTAAGAATACTTAGAATATTTTTCTTGATTAACACATCCTGTTATGTTAAAATTTATTAACGGTATGGGAAAATATTTCTTATCGTGACAGGTTGTATATCCTTTTAATTGGTAGGCCTGTATGGTATATTTTTCCTGTATAAATCGTAAAATAGATATTCGGAAGGAGAACATCGATGAAGCATATTAGAACAATTAATAAGGCTAATCTCGCTAAGTCAGCTATTAAGGGTGGCTGCGGAAAATGCCAGGCTTCTTGTCAGTCAGCATGTAAGACTTCTTGTACAGTAGGAAACCAGGAGTGCATGCGTGAGGAGAATAAGTAGTTTTACGACTTAAAAAAGTGGTTTGAGTGGCTGTTGTGATTTCATAACAGCCACTCGGTATGTTTACTAAACTATGGCAAATTAGAAAGAGGAATTTATGATTCACAGATTTAAAGCAGGGGATTTATTTATCTTATTAGACGTAAACAGTGGAGGAGTGCATCTTGTTGATGAGCTTTCATATGAGCTTTCCGGCGAGTTGGAGCCTTATTTAAACCGGGATGCAAGTATAGGAGATGTTGCAAATGCATCCGAGTGCCCGAAGGAGATTTTAGATAAATTCTCTGAAAAATATAATAAAGACGAGATTATTGAAAGTTTTGAAGAGATAAAAAAGCTTACGGAAGACGGTATGCTTTATACGGCGGACCAGTATGAGAATTATGCAAATACAGCTGTTAATTCACCGATAAAATCGATGTGTTTACATATTTCGCACGACTGTAACCTCCGTTGCAAATATTGCTTTGCTTCTACGGGAGACTTTGGTACAGGCAGAAAGCTTATGCCTTTTGAAATCGGTAAGGCTGCTATTGATTTTCTTTTGGAAAGAAGTACCGGAAGACCTAATCTTGAGGTTGATTTCTTTGGCGGTGAGCCAATGATTAACTTTGAGGTTGTAAAGCAGGTAGTAGAATACGCTCGTTCCAAAGAAAAGGAATATGAGAAGAATTTCAGATTTACTATTACCACAAACGGTATGATTATGACCGATGACCAGGTTAAGTATATAAATGAGAATATGGCAAATGTTGTGCTCTCAATTGACGGTCGTAAGGAAATAAATGATCGTATGCGTCCTCGTGTCGACGGTTCGGGATCTTATGACAGAATAGTTAAGAATTTTAAGAAGCTTGTAGCTGACAGAGGAGATAAGGAATATTACGTTAGAGGTACATATACAAGATATAATCTTGATTTTACAGAAGATATTCTTTCTCTTTACAATGAGGGATTTGATCAGATTTCCGTTGAGCCTGTTATGGAAGATCCAACTATGGATTATGCAATAACTGAAAAGGACTTAGATCGCATTTATGAAGAATATGACAGACTTATGGAAGAAATCGGTGCCATTAAGGATAGTGGCAGATTTATAAATTTCTTCCATTTCATGATAGACTTAAATCAGGGACCTTGTATTATTAAGCGTCTCAGGGGTTGCGGTAGTGGTAATGAATATATTTCCGTAACACCGGACGGAGATATTTATCCATGTCATCAATTTGTGGGCAAGGATGAATTTAAGATGGGAAGCGTACTTGATAAAACTTTGGATGAGGATATCAAGAAGCTTTTTTCTAAGGCTCATGTTTATTCCAAGCCAAAATGCAAAAACTGCTGGGCGAAGTATTATTGCAGTGGTGGATGCAATGCCAATAATTATAATTTTAATCATGATATATTGGATTCTTATGATGTGGCCTGCGGAATTCAAAAGAAGAGACTTGAAGCTGCAATTATTATGAAAATCAGGGATATGCTTAAGGAAGAAGCGTAAAATTAATGACTTGAGTTACATTTTGATGCAGATCTGAAATATATATAAAATATATATAAAATATATATTTATGAGGAGAAGTAATAATTTCAGGATTGTTTTAGGGAAGAAGTGTAGAATTGATATATTATTATATCAAAGATAAGGGGTTATATGCTAAGGGTTAATGAGAGTAATGAAACTTCTAATGTTAAAGTGCCAGTAACCGGCGGGTTTTACAGACATTTTAAGGGGAATGTTTATCAGGTTAAGGGTGTTGCAAGACATAGTGATAATTTGAAATATTTTGTTGTTTATCA
>JAILOA010000361.1 GCA_024691065.1 Lachnospiraceae bacterium
TCTATATTCAAAGAAAGCCTTCCGTAATGTGACTCATATTCCTTGACATTTTCCGCAAACAGCGCTTCGTACGGGGTATCGACAAGGTTCTTTGAAGCCTCCTCTAAGTCCGATACATTTTCCTTAACATCCGTTCCCAGATTTATGTAAAATGTAACGCTTGTCGTCTCTCTAACCTTTATAGAAGCATTGTTAACCTTGAAAGGCTCCTTATTCTGCTCGAGTGCGCTTATATCAAGCCTCTGGAAATCCTTTCTCGCATTCACGCTCATCTTACCGTCAGAAGAAGTAATCTTTACAAGCCCGGAAAACACGGTTCCGTTCTCTTCCGTATACTGTCCTGTTATACCAATCACACCGGTACTTCTCTCGCCGTTCTTTGCAATCCCCTTGAGGCACTCATATAAATCGGTATTATCAACCTCTTTACCGGCCATCTTCGGCGAATTAATAACTATATACTCATCATCACCGTTTTGATTAACGGTAAATGCACTTTTCTTAACCGTTAAATCGTCTTCCTCGATCCTGTCGAGCCAAAAATCAGCATCAAAAGCCTTGTTTTCGGACGTTATCTTTACGACAATTATGTCCTTTACAAGCTGTGCTACATATCTGTATGAAAATGTATTGCCATCCGCCTTATAAGAAACCTTTACCTCACCAGTTGATAAGTCAAGTTCTCTCTTATAATCGGTGATCTCCGGATTTTCGCCGTGATTTACCGAAAAGAATAAATCACCGAAAGGCTTAAATCCATCTTCTCTTGAAGGACGTCCGCTGATACCGCCGTCTCCGCCCCAAGCGTCATTGGCAAGCTGTGAAGCCTCTTTGTAATCCTCCTTCTTAAGGAGCTCACGAACCTTTGGAACAAACTCACTCCTGTCTGGATTCTTACGATTACGGTGATATCCCCTGGAAAGCCACTCATGATTAAGAGCGATTCTCTCAACATCGGTCTTACCCAAAACCATCGCCGCAATTCTGCCGGTTCCTATCGGAAGCCCTTCCTTCCACTCGCCGGCCGGCTTCTCATACCACAATCTTTCATTATTTTTTGGATTTCCCATCTTAATATACTCCGATCTAAGTATTTTATACTTCTTTTAACATCCTAGTTCATTTTATCAGAAATACTTCATAAGTCAATAATTTATGTACCTGTAATCACTATATGATTTATATGCTTGTAATCATTATAACAAAAGAAAACTTCTAATCTTAATTTTAGTCTTTTTAGTATTAATCAGATAATAAATAAACTTTATACAAGCTGATTACGCTTTCTCCCATCTCCCCAAAAACAAGTAGCATCAAATAAAATACAAAACCCTCAAATAAAACACAAAAACCTCAAATAAAATTCAAAACCCTCAAATAAAACACAAAAACCTCAAATAAAATTCAAATGCCACAAAATAAAATACAAAAACCTCAAAATAAACAAATTGTCTGTTACCGAAACCCAAATCTTTTGGAATTCCAATAGCAGACAATAAAGTTCAATCCATTATTACAATACCTTCTGTAAATCACCCAACAAACCTACAGTTTTCATACATTTCCGTTCCTAAACAAAAATACATGTATAATTATAATTTATAAAGACTTACGGAAATTTTATTTCCATTCACAGAAAGCTCACCGACTACGTTACATCCGTACCTGTATGTGGTCTCATCCAACTCTCTTGTAAACGTTGCTTCTGTGTAATACTCACCTAACGTCTCTTCAATTGTAACTGTACCACCATGGTCGATTTTTCCGTAGCTCGCACGAAAGGTTTGGAAATCCATCTTTCCTGCATCCTTAGGTTTTCTGCTGAAGAGTCCCATATAAATCACCAGCCTTTCACTTTCATATTCTCTTAAAATCAGACATTCCTCTTCAATAATAATCGAAAAATAGAATCAATCTTTTATCCCTTGCCCACTATTATACACTAAAAATCCGTCAATGTAACCTTATTTTTCAACTTTTTTTAATTTTAAGATTGTTTATATATTTTTTATATATTTCTTCATTTTTTAACTTGTAAAACAGATTACACGAAAAATTATACTAAACGAAAACCATTGAAAAGTAATAATAGAATTAATATAATCCTCTCTGATTATTGTTTACCATTATAACACAAAAATAAAAAATATATA
>JAILOA010000364.1 GCA_024691065.1 Lachnospiraceae bacterium
AGCAAGTGACATATATTGTCATTTGCTCTTTTTATTATGTATTCAAGAACTTGATAATTTGATGCAAACTTTAATGTGCATATTAAACATCTAAGCTTAAAAACAGTAACAAGCTAAACACCGGAAAATCTAAGCTTAAAAACAGTAACAAGCTAAACACCGGAAAACCAATATCCTGTTTCGATTAAACACAAAAAGACAAAATCAGATACAGGCAAAATTTATGTAACATTTTAAATCAAATATTTCTATACAAGGAGGATTCTACCATGGATTTTAAAAAAGATATTGAAGAGAACGTTCCGGATTACACAAAAAATTATAAAAATCCCGAACCGGAAACTATCGATGAAACAAGCAACCAGACTAACAGCGAGAACGTATTGAGATTCAAAAAGACGTTAAAGCACTTTATTTATAATGAATGCAAATGGGAAAAGATTAACCGTTTTGTTTTCTCGGCGAAGCATTCATTGCCTGAGGACCAGACCGACACAGCGATTGCCTGCTGCAGGGGAGAGCTTTTCGAGGAGGACATAATACTCCTGCTGGTATTTGATGACGATGCAGAGCCGGATCCGGATAATCCATATCTTGCCGATGTGATATGCGGAAAAGGCAGGACGGGAATGGCATTTACCGAGAATGAAATTGTCTATTGGGAGAACGGAAGACATGTTTTTTCATATAAATACGTGGACATCAAAAGTATTGATATTTCGACTTCTGCAGGGGAGTATGGAATAGGCGACGAGAATGATTATGTGGAAATAACAACATTAAAGAACGAAAGTTATATGTTCGGCTGCGCCACACACAACATGTATCTTAAAAATGTACCGAAATTCTATAATTTCCTTATGCGTGTTATCAAGTTCAAGCGCGATGAAATGGGCAATTGGGAAGAGTATGCCGAGGAAAATCAGGAGAAAAAAGAGAAAAAGGGATGCTCGAAAACCGCTGAGGATTTCAAGGAATTTATTCTTTCAAGAGATAATTCGGATATTGGCGCGTACGTCGTATCGACAGAGGATTCAATAGGAAGATTTAAAGAGTTTTATTCCATAAACAGGCGTAAAATAAAGGAAGAGGATGTACTTTTTATTGCGGTAAGCTATTATGATGATTATCAGGGAATGGAGCATGGAGTTTATGCATACTTTACAGCAGAGGAAATGTATATTTACAGGGCATTTATAGATAAATCGAACAAACTTAAGAAGTTAACTTCGATTAAATATAAGGACATACTGGATGTAAATACCAAAACCACTGAGTACAGCAGAACCACGGATTACAAGGTATTTGTGGTAAGTTCGGAATTTGATGAGGAAATTGAGAATTATTATAAGAAAATGAATAATAAATACAGAAAGATTGACTATAATTCTTCACCTATGACCGGATTATTTAATTCTGTTCTAAGTAGTATTGACGGAGAACCGGCGAATTTTAATATGGGTTGGAATGATGAAAACTCCAGTCGTATTCCAAGTCAGGATTCATATATTGAGGGCGACCATGGAGATATGCCTGTGGGAGGCCATTTATTATATGATTTTGATTACAAGTATGAGAGCGAGGGACTTTATAATTTCATAATGGATTTGATTGAATTTAAGGAGGAAAACTAAGAATCACCAATACGAGAATACAAAGGTATTTACTACTAATAATTTATGAAAATTTAACTTAAAACTTATGCTGATAGCATACATTTTTTAAAATAGTGTGTGCTATAATAACCGCAGGTTAACATTTTTTATCTCTGGTGGAGGTGCAGTATCTAGAGGTGCCAGATCTAATAGATATCTGTAGGTGAGGTAAAAATATGTCTCCTGTTAAGAAACTAAATTAATAGGGTGAGCGGTAGAGGTTAAGGTTAGCAATTCATCATCTGTGCAACAGCAGGTGGTGAATTGTTCAGGTTTTAGGGGATTTTTACATTTCGGCAGGTAGATTTTGACAAGTCTGTATTTATTTTTTATTGGCCGGATAACAGATATATCTTATCCCTCAATAGATTGAATAAACTAAAAAATATTTATTAAAGAATAAGTAAAAATTAGCTTATTTTTTTTATCTGACAGCATAAATAAGTTGTTAAAATTCCTAAGAAAGTATATAATTAAAACAAAAAATATAGAAGGATTTATATAAGTATATGAATAGTATCAAAATTATAGATTGCATATCAGATTCTGATAGAAACAAGGTTTATTTGATTGAGGGTGAGAGTGAACCATGTATTTTGAAAATAGTTCGAAATGCTAATTTAAATGTATACGAAAGAATATCAAAATTGCAGGATAAACACATTCCAAAAGTGCTTGATTCCGAGGCTATGAGCCTTAAGGAAGCTAGAACCAAGGTAAATAATGATGAGATTTATTCTTATGTAGATGAGAATGAATCGGTTTTAATGCTTTTGGAGGAATATGTCGACGGCGATCCTTTAGATAAATATGTAAAGGAGCATGACATATCCGAGGATGCGATTGTATCGCTGATTTTGCAGGTACTTTCAACGGTTGAAAGGCTTCACAGTTTAGAGCCGTCAATCATTCATAGGGACCTAAAGCCGGATAATATCCTGGTGGATTCTACCGGAAATGTTATGATCGTTGATTTTGATATTTCGCGTGAAGAAAAATCCGATGACAAAAAGACTTCCGACACGATGCATTTAGGTACTAAGCGCTATGCGCCGCCGGAGCAATACGGTTTTTCGAGGACGGACCCGAGGAGTGACATTTACTCGATTGGTGTAATTCTTTATGAGCTCCTATATAAAAAGAAATTCGATAAAAATAATTTCAAGGAGTCTCTTAACAATGCCCGTGTAAATGTGTTCGAGTCTGCATCTGTTGTGCATCCGGAGCTTGTGAGAATTATTAAAAAATGTACCGAATTTGCGCCGGATAAGCGATTTGATAACACTGCCCAGCTGATTAAGAGACTTAAGGGGTATAAAAGTGCTAACGGAAAGAGAATATTTTTGTATACTCTTGTAGGCGTGGTCGCTGCATTTTGCGTAATAACTGTTGGCAAGAATAATATGGCAAATAAGAGCGCATTCGGGAGCGGAAAGAAACTAATGCAGGAGGTTGTCTCTAACGGAGACAGTTCTTCCGGAAGCTCTGAAGTTACAGAGGAAAATACGGATGAGAGTAGCGGGGCTTCAAGTGAGACTTCGGATATTTTAAATCCTGCGGATATTGATGACACGGATAAGGAAGCTTTTTCTCCGGATGACATTAATCCTGAAACCGGACTCAGGGATACACCGACAATTTTCTTTATGCCGGATAATCCTGAGCTTACGCCGGTTTATATAGCAAATGAACGTCTTAAGAACGTGGAAATTTCTAACATTCGTCTTTTGGACATGGTCAATACCAAAATGAGTTTCGTAAATTTTGATTATGTTGATTATAATGCAGAGGACGGAGTTGTTTCATTAGCACCGGAGGCATTTGAAGGCCTGGACGAGGAAAAGCAATATAAGCTGATAATTGATACGGGCGAATTGTTGTTTTATATATATGTAGAGCTTGTGGATAGCTATGATAAGATTTCAGAGTTCGGTTCAAAGCCGCATTTATTCGTTAATTCGTTGGAGTATTTGAGAAATGATCCGATAGACATTAAATGTTATATAACTAATCTATATGGCAGAAAGATTACAAAACTCGTTGATTACGAAACCAAGGAAGTTATTTCACCGGATCTATATGAGGTGGATGAAGAAAAAAATATTCTGACTTTCAAAAAGGAATATTTTGAAGATAAGGAAAACGGAGTCTGGATAAATATTCTGGTTCATTATAAAAAGGACAAGAAATTATTACACAATGATCCGGGTATAATTTCAGTTGTGCCTAGAGAACATGAATATATTAGTCCGGTAATATTAAAAGAGAGCTTCACTCTAAAGAAGGCAAAGGATGTAGTTGTTGAATTAGAATGGAATGATGGCTGGGGTCATCTGGATGGTATATATACAATCGATGAGGGTGGTATCGACATTGACAGGAAATATTATACATACGATGAAAATTCAATAACTATTGACAAGAAATTTATAAAGAAGCTTAAAAAGAAGGGTAAAGGCAAGTATCATTACATATTGGAATTTGTAGATGTCGCCAAGAAAATCACCCTGAATATAATGTAACTGCTATTTGTAGATGTTGCCGGGAAAATCACCCTGGATATAATGTAACTGCTATTTGTAGATGTCGCCGGGAAAATCACCTTGGATATAATGTAACTGCCGGTTAAATAAGGCAAAGAGAGTTAATGTTAAATCCTAGGTCAAAAAGAGTCAATATGTAATGAAAGAATCTTAGATTACATTTGAATGAAATGTAACTAAGTCGGACAAGTAGTTAAGTGGACTAAAGAAAGTTCACTTTACAATATGTAATTATAGAGGGGTATATCTATGACAGATAAATCTAAGGAAAAAAAAGAAATGAAGAAGACGGGGAAGCTTAACACGGACAGATTAAACAGTAGTATTCTACATTTTAAAAATGAGAATCAAATATCAAAGATATTTCCTGAAAATGAAGTAGAATATACCCTTTCCGAATATCTTGCACATCTGCTTGAAACTTATGATGTTAAGAAAAAAGAGGTTATTGCGAAATCACAGCTGGATACAATCTACGGCTATCAGATATTTCAGGGTAAGAAGAACCCAAGCCGAAACGTACTGATTTGTTTATGTTTTGGGTTCGGATTATCCGTGGATGATGCCAAGCGGTTGTTATATTACGGTGGTGTTGCTTCACTGTATCCTCGTGTAAAGAGAGATGCATATATAATGTTTGCATTAAATAAAAAGATGGATGTGATAGAGACGAATGAATTACTTTATTCGCATGAGCAGGAAACTATTTGTTAATAATTGTTGAGGAAAATTGGATTTTGATATATAATATAACTGATTTTGATATATAAATATAATTTATTATTAATTGTTTCCGGTATACTTTATAATCAAAGTAAATGATAGTTATGGTTAAAGAGTTAAGGTGATAAAAAACCAAATTAACGGTAAAAATTAGCAGAGTAAGTGTTAAAATCAGCATCAAAAATGAGGTTCGGAATTATTGAAAAA
>JAILOA010000381.1 GCA_024691065.1 Lachnospiraceae bacterium
GCAACACACTTAACGGTTTTCTCTTAGAACTTGTTGCTGAGTATATTATAGCATACATGTTCTTGATTTACAAGGCTCCTCCCACCGTCCAAGGGCAGTGGGTTTCCGCCTACAATAACAGAAAGGATTTTATTTATGAAACATTTGAAAAAGAGAATTTTTGCCGTTAGTATGGCGGTTGCACTCATCGTAGGTTCATTTGGCAATACCTATAGTTTTGCGAAAGTTAATGAAGAAAAGCTCGGTGCAGGAAAAGATGCAGATGTACTTTGCACTGGTACGGATGATTTTGAGGAAGTTTCAGACCATGTTCACGATGGTATTGATTTTAATCTTAAGTGGAAGGCTAACAATTGTTTGCCTTCTTATAATGGTAATTACTATTTAACCGAGGATGTAACCATTACCGGAACATGGTATGTTTATGGATATATTAATTTGTGCCTTAACGGTCACAGTATTACTTTTATAGGATATGAGGAATATACCGATGACCCGGTTATCAACGTTTGTTCAGGTTTTGAATTAAATATTTACGATTACCCGGGCACAGGTAAGATTATGCATGGCGACGGAACAACCGGTGTAGGTGTTTTAGTAGATTACGGCGGAAAGTTTACATTGAACGATGGTACGATTTGTAATAATACAAAGGGTGTTTATCTGGATAATCCCGGCGAATATGATAATTTACCTACCGGTGATTTACCGGAAAGCTTTGTTATGAATGGCGGAACAATTGAAGATAACAGTGATACCGTAAATGCAGGTGGTGTATATGTAGGTAAATATCAATCATTTGTTATGAATGACGGTAAAATCCAAAATAATATTACAAAAACCGATTCTTTAGGTACACCGGCACGAGGGGCAGGTGTATATGTAGATGAAAACAGCAGCTTTATTTTAAATAATGGTGAGATTACAGGAAATAACGGAAATGAAGGTGGTGGAGTATATTTAAATACATCTGCCATAATGACTATGAAAGATGGTCTTATTAGTAAAAATTCAGCATTTGGTACGGATTCATGGTGTGGTGGAGGTGTTTATATTCATTCAGCTACATTTAACATGAATGGAGGAACAATATCCGAAAATACTACACAGAGATCCGGTGGCGGTATATTTATGTGTTTCGAAAACAGTGTCCTGAATCTTAAAGGCGGAACTATTTCCGGCAATCAGGCAAATATATCCGGTGGTGGTGTCGGTATGAACGGAACCAATGGAACTAATACAGCATCCAATGAAACCATAAATCTTTCCGGAGGAACAATTACAGATAATATATCTCCTATGGGAGGAGGTTTGTATTTCTATGATAAGGGTGATATTAATGTGAGTGGAAGCCCTGTGATTACCGGTAATTACAGTACTTCGGATAAAACCGATTCCAATAATTTATATATATTATCTTCTGAATTAAATAAGGACTTGAAGCTAAGTGTAGTAGGTGCATTTGAGGAAACTGCTAAAATTGGTGTGACTTATATTTATAAAAAATATTCTCATTTTACCGATTTTGAATATTTGGAGGACGTATTTACAAACGGATACGGAAAAAACAATGAGGGAAAATCTCCTAAGGATGTATTTGTAAGTGATAATGAAAATTATATAGTAGGTTGGGACAGCAAGGCTGAAATGAATGAAGCGAAGATGAAGCTTGTCCATGAACATGAATTTACATCATATGAGGCTAAGGATGATACCATTACAGCAACCTGTGCCGATACTGATGAAGAATGTACATTGGAGGATTGCAAGGCTTCAATAACGATCAATAAGCCTGAGGTTACAACTTACGGTGATGAGGGAAGCGCAGAAGCAACAGTAACCGGAGATACCGATGAATTAAACGGTTATGTAGTTACTTATGAAACAAAGGAAGGCGAGGCACTTGATAAGGCTCCTACCGATGCAGGTGTGTATGTGGCTTATATGACACTCACAGTCGGAGAAACCGAGTATAAGGCAAGCGTTGAATATACAATTGCTAAAAAGGAAGTTACGGTTTCATGGACCGAAAAAGAGCTTGAATTGGAATATAACGGTAAGATACAAACTCCTACAGCTACACTTGACGGGGCAGATGTAGAAGTAAATATAACCGGCGAGGGTAAGGATGTCGGAACATATACCGCAAAGGTAGAAATAAACAATGATAATTATGAATTAAAGAATGACAGCACAGAATATACTATTACAGCAAAAGAGTTAACACCTGTAGTTGCTGAAGTGCTTTACGTATATGACGGAACTGTTAAAAAACCTGAAGTTAAGCTTGACGGCGTGGCAGAGGGGGATACAGTGGTTGCAAATGTAACCGGCGAAGCTAAGGATGCCGGAACACATACCGCAACTGTTCAGATTTCCGATACAAATTATAAGTTAGCTTCTGAAAGCGTTGAATATGTAATTGCACCGAAGGAAATAGGACTTGAGTGGACCGATACCGAGCTTACTTATAACGGAGAGGCTCAGAAGCCTACTGCAACAGCAACCGGACTTATCGAAGGAGATACCTGCAATGTAACCGTTACAGGTGAGCAGACAGAGGCAGGTACTTATACCGCAACAGCTACGGAGCTTGATAATCCTAATTATGTGCTTCCTTCAGAAAATACCACAAGCTTTACCATTAAGGCTGATGAAAGTAAAGAGGATGGTGAAGAAAGCAAGGATGATCAGAGCAAGGAAGACGAAAGCAAACAGGACGAAAGTCAGGACGACCAAAGCAAAGAAGACGAAAGCAAACAAGATGAAAGTCAGGACGACCAAAGTAAAGAGGACGAAAGCAAGGAAGACGATAGTAAACAAGACGAAAGTCAGGATGACCAAGGTAAGGAAGACGATAGTAAACAAGATGAGAGCAAAGACGACCAAGGCGAGGAAGACGATAGTAAACAAGACGAAAGCAAGGACGATCAGAGCAAGGAAGACGAAAGCAAGGACGACCAAAGCAAAGACGATCAGAGTAAGGACGATTCCGGGACTGATAAAAAGGATTCCGAAACAGATAACAAAGATGCAAAAGAACAATCAAATATTACTGTTAAAGTAGCAGGCTTTACCGGAACATA
>JAILOA010000067.1 GCA_024691065.1 Lachnospiraceae bacterium
TACTCCTTATAAGAAGCTTACGGATGCATATCTGTTCGATGCTTTGAGAGATAAGGCTGGATTTGGCAGAATTTCAAATAATCCTTATGGAAACGGTGGTTATAATACCGGTATGAACGGCGCTTATGGAAATACCATGAACGGTGGTTACGGAAATACCATGAATAACGGTTACGGAAACAATGCCGGAATGAATAACGGTATGAACAACGGTTACGGAAATACCGGAATGAACAACGGTATGAACAACGGTTACGGAAATACCGGAATGAACAACGGTATGAATAACAGTTATGGAAACAATACCGGAATGAACAACGGTATGAATGGTGGTATGAACAATACACCTGATTCTATGAATAATACAACAATTGCTCAGACATCCGTATCAACAGGTACTACAGAGACAACAAGTGTTACCGATACATTTACGATAGCAGGTGCAGACAAATATACTGACAACAGTTCAGACTTTAATACACAACAAAATACCGTTACCGGTAGCTTTAGTCCGACTGCTGATTTCAGTAAGAGTGCTGAAACTCCTGATACAAGTTATTATGGAGAAAATAATCAAAAACCGATTGAAAAGCCTTCTACTCCTAGTTATACGGCTCCGGCTTCGGATGGTAAAAATCCTGAGGCAGGTTATTATGGAACAGATGGTTTTGCACAGACAACAGATGCTACTAATGCCAATGGTGCAACAACTGATGAGGGTTATTCCAAGCCAAAGCCTTATGGAGAGATAGACGATTAATTAATCATTGGTAAGGTAAGCGCTGTTCGATTCCACACATAATTGTAAAGAAATGAGGTGCTTGTGAAAAAGAAAAAAATTATTATTATTTTGGTAATTGTAATTTTGATTGCAGCAGTAGTAGGTTTTTGTGTTTACAGGTTTGTTTTCCAAAATAAAAATGAGACTGTATCCACACCGGGACATGAAATAACCAAGGAAGAATTACCTGCGGAAGAAGAGATTAATTATGTTGAGCCTGCAAGTGCGCAAGTTGGCGACAAGGTATCATTTGGTAATTATGAGGACCAGGAAATATGTTGGGATGTAATTGACGTACAGGACGGAAAGATTCTTCTTATGAGTACGAAGCTTATTTATCAAAGTCCTTATCATAATAAGTATGAAAATGTATCGTGGGAAACCTGCGATATCAGAAAATGGCTTAATGATACATTTTATAATGCTTCTTTCTCTGATGAGGAGAAAGAAAAAATTATTGAGACCAAGCTTAAAAATAAGCCTAATGATATGTTTGGAACCAAGGGCGGAAAGCCTACAAAGGATAATGTATTCTTGCTTTCTTTAGGAGAAATCGATGAATACTTTGTTGAGAGAGGTTCACTTATGGCATTTACCAGAGACGGAACCTGTGTATGGTGGTGGCTCAGATCTCCTGGCTTTAAAAAGAATTGTGCGGCTATAATCGGAGATTACGGTGCAACTGTTAAGCCGGGGCATAAGGTGTTTGATGAATCCGTAAAGACCGGAGGAATCAGACCGGCTATGTGGATTTCGGTTGAGTAGATGTGACGAAATGAGAAATTTTGTAATTCTTATGAGGTAAATATTATTAACAGGGCCGGGTTATCGACCGGTCCTGTTAAATTTGTATTGACTTTTTTATTAAAATTGCTTAGAATGTATTTTGTGTTTTGTGAAAAATGATGGGTTTGCATTACATATAATTAAATAATTTATTACGCGGAAGTGCTGGAATTGGCAGACAGGCATGATTCAGGTTCATGTGGTGGTTTCACCGTGAGGGTTCAAGTCCCTTCTTCCGCATACAAAAAAGGGTGGGCGGTCACGCCTGCCTTTATTATATTATTGTGAGGTATATTATGTTTAAAAAGATATTAGTCAGTATTTTATGTATTGCAATGTTTATTTCGGGTATTTCATCAGATTCTTTCAGTAAGGTTGCTGTAGCCGATGCGACAACCTATGAGTTGGCGGAGGATGGTACCGGAGGTACTCCGGCGGACTATACTGAGGCCGACGGAGAGATGTTTCTTCTTAATCTTTTTGATAAGAATGTCGAGAATGTAGTGGTTCCTAAGTATGTTAATATTACTGATTGGGGGCTGTGTCCGGTTACCGGCATTAGTCCCGGTGCATTTCGAAATAATAAGAAAATTAAAACCATTAGTTTACCGTATCGTATGAAGGAAATTTGTAACAATGCCTGCAGAGGTTGCGTTAATTTACAGGAGATGACATTTCCTGCCCGTCTGGAGCGTCTCGATGCCAGAAGTTTTATGGGCTGTCGATCAATGAAAAAGATTACTTTCGAGGGGTGTAAAAAAGGTTCTCAGGTTACGGAGCTTGAAACAGGTGCATTTCAGGACTGTACAAAGCTTACCAAGGTTAATTTACCTTGTAAATTAAAATATATAGGTGAAGATGTATTTAAAAATTGCAATAATTTAAAGAAGATTGTTATTAACTGCCCAAAGATTAGGAAGTTAGGTAAGGGTGCATTTGAAGGAGTATCAGAGGAATGTAAGGTTTATATTCCTAAGTCTCTTAGTGCTTTCGATAAGGCTCTTTATGTGTTGAGACTGAAAGCTGACGGAATTAAGGAAAGTAACATTATCAGTAAATAATTTACAAATCTTACATACAGCTACCTTAAATTAAGGAAGGTAAGATTATAAGTGTAAATTTACAAATCTTATATACAACCACATAAATTAAGCAAAATAATATAAATAGAAATTGCTGGAAAAAGATTAAATAGGCTCGCAAAAGGGTGATTTTATTTAGGTTTAATGAAACAAATGAAGTCATACTTTTGCGGGCTTCTTTGTGTTTAAAAACAAATTGATTTTTTTTAAAATTACACTTATAATGAAAGGGAGTACGTCCAGTAAAAAAAGGCGTTCTGATGTATTGGCGGAATAATAAGAAAAGTGGGATATTTGTTATGGATAGAATTATTAACAGTCTGTTAGAGACAGACATGTATAAGTTTAGTATGGGACAGGCTATTTATCATCAATTCAGTGATTATAAGACTACCTGGACATTTAAGTGCAGAAATGAGGATGTACATTTTACTCCTGAGATGGTTAAGGAAATAAAGCATCAGATAAGGGAGTATTGTAATCTGAGTTTTACGGAGATGGAGCTTTTGTATCTAAAGTCGATTAAGTGGATTAAGGGCTCTTATGTTGATTTTCTTAGGATTTGGCGCCCGAGATTTGATGATTTTACGGTGAATGAAGAGGCTGAATGTGGCTTGTTTATTGAGACCAAGGGTACCTGGCTCAATACTTCCATGTATGAGATTCCAACCCTTGCTATCGTAAATGAAGTTTATTTCAGGATGAAATATAATTATGATGATTTGTATGCAAGCTTTAAGGACCGTTTTAAGGCAAAGCTTGATAAATTGATTACCGGGGAATATAATATTTCCAATTTCAGCGAATTCGGTACCAGGCGCAGGCTTTCAGCTGAGGCACAGGAGTACGCAGTTAAAGAGCTTTCGCAACATTCTTATAAGGATTCAAGATTTGTCGGTACTTCAAATGTCCGTCTTGCGATGAAATATGATGTTGCTCCTATCGGTACCATGGCACATGAGTGGATAATGTGCGTGGGACAGGGCAATCATAAGCATAATCCGGCGTATTCTAACTGGTACGCGCTTGATTACTGGGTTAAGGAGTATGGAGTTCTGAATGGTATAGCTCTTACGGATACAATTACAACGGAATGCTTTTTGATGGATTTTCAGCTTACTTATTCCACGCTATTCAGCGGTGTTCGTCACGACTCCGGCGATCCTTTTAAATGGGGCGAGATGATGCTTAAGCATTATGAGGAGTTAGGGATTGACGCCCAGCAAAAAACATTGCTCTTTAGTGATGGTTTGGATTTTGAGAGTGCATCGGAAATATATGAATATTTTAAAGGAAAGACCCGGGTTGCATTCGGTATAGGTACTTATATTTCAAATGATACGGAGGTGGAGCCTCTTAATATCGTTATGAAGACGACATATTGTAACGGTATGGATGTCGCTAAGATTTCCGATGTAGAAGGCAAGGGAATGTGTAAGAATAAAGATTATGAGCAGTATTTACACAGGTGCATTGACTGGAGAATGAGAAATGCCGAGGATTCCAGGTAGACTATATCATTTTTTTATCTAAAAAGGAGAAAAATATGAATTATTCTAAGAAAATTGTTATTATGATACTTATATTGTCGATGATCATTCAGCCGATTCAGTTTTCAAAGGCTGAAGGAACTACGATAGCGGAAATAATTGTCGATGATAATACTTATTTGTTTTATCAGGGAGATGAAGCCCAATTAGCCGAAAAAATATCTCGTTTTGAAGCTGCTACTTTTACTGTAAATATTTATTCTGATATAAATGGAGTAAAAATTGATATCCCACATGATTCTAATGTAACTTTTAATCTGGGAGTATATGAAATAAACAGACAGCTTTTTGATGATGACGTTAATGACGGTGAGGTTTTTGATGTCCATACAGGAGCAAGTCTAACCATTAACGGTGAAAAAGATACCACTGATGATGCTTATCATGAAGTAAAGATTTATACTGCTAACAGTGAAAAATATGGTGCTATAGAAAAAATGTACGGTGGTGTGATTACCGGCGGTAATAGTTGTAACGGTGGCGGAGCAATTAATATTAATGAGGACAATGTAAATGTTACATTGAATAATGTTATTATTGCGGGTTGCCGCGCCGATACCAGAAATGATGTTTTTTCTCATCCTTATGGTGATGGTGGTGCAATAGAAATATATGGTGAAAATAGTAATTTGACAATGAATGATTGTAGAATTAAAGGTTGTGTTGCTACAGATAATGGTGGAGCTATAGATATAGACGATAATAATGTAGTTATAAATCTTAAAAATACAATTATTGAAAGATGCTTTTGTGAAAATGATGGTGGAGGAATCCATCTTGATGAAGGTAATGATAATTTTTGGCTTTATATGAAGAATTCTCAAATTTTAGCTAATTATGCTTCCGACAGCGGTGCCGGAATAGCTTTATTCAGTCAAAATGCTACAGTCAGAGGTGACGGTAATTCAAGCATCACATCCAACTATTGTCGAGGTTATGGCGGTGGTGTTTATATGGCTAATGAAAATCAAAAACTTTTTGATTTGACGATTAACGATAATAAATCTGATAAAGACGGTGGTGGTGTCTATGCAAATAATGAGAATCAAGTTTTGTCAAATTTAACTTTAACTGACAATAAGACATCCGGAAGTGGTGGTGGTATATATATAAATGAGGATTGTACTACTATCACTAATTGTAAAGTAACAAAGAATTCCGCTGATTCTAAGGGTGGTGGTATTTACAGTACTTCTGATAATGATGTGGATGTACATGTTACCGGTGACACTGTAGTAAAAGATAATACCAAGCATAATTTTTATTTTGAAAACAGTGATTATATTAATTTTGCACTTACAGGTAAAGCTGAAGTTTATTGTTATGTACCTACTGATTCAGATATTAAGCTAGTAAGCGAAAAAGGGAAAGGGGGACCTAACTGTATAAAGTTTTTAAAGGCTGAAGATTCCGCTTATACATTTACATACAATACTAATGATAGATATATTTATTATGTTAAGAGGAGTTGTCTTAACAAGGAAAAGGATACAGTGGGTGAGCCTTTTTCTACAGATGTTGAGCAAATGGTGATTCCGGCAGGTACCAAAATGCAGACAACAGGCAGAATTGTAAAAAGTTTAAGTGGTAATGATTATCAGGTTTATAAAGGCTATAATCGTTATAAGAGTTTTTCGGATGAGGAGAATGACAATTTAACCTGTTTTTATTATTCAGATGGTTTTTTTGACAGTGATCCATATAGTTATAATCCACATTTGGCAACTTTATCCTGGAATCTTACGATGAGCGGATTTTATTTAAATGCCGGCGGAACCGAGGAATATGATAATAAACATGCAGGTGCAAGGCAGTTTTTGGCAGATATAGGTTGTGATGATCAAAATATATCTGTAAATAGGTATAATATTATTCAACCTGGAACAGATTCAATTGGTGTTACCGTTGGTAGCAAGAAACTTAAATATGATAATGGTACCGAGACCGGAAAGATTTTGGTCCCTATTGTAACCAGAGGTGCAGGTTATGGAGCAGAGTGGGCAAGTAATGTAACAGTCGGAAACGGTACGGATGTTACCGGCGAACATGAAGGCTTTGCCGAAGCGGCTGATAAAGTAATAGAATTTGTTAAAGAATACCTTAGTAAATATAATCTTATGGATGAGATAGATGCCGGAAATATTGTATTCTGGGTTTCAGGTTTTTCAAGAGGTGCAGCAACTTCTAATTTAGTCAGTAAAAGACTTGTCGAAATGTATGAAGATAATACTGTATTCAGTTATAATTTTGAGGCACCGAAGGGTGGAACCGATAAGGCAGAGTTGTTTGGTGAAAATGAAAAAGATAAATATTTTTGTATTCATAATATTATAAATGCCTGTGATATCGTTCCTTTGGTAGCTCCTGCTCAAATGGGCTTTAAGCGTTACGGAGTTGATCATTATCTTCCGGGTAGCAATGCTAAAAGTGAACCGGTAAAAACAGTAAGCTATGCACATGATTATGCTACAGGCAAGGATTTAACGGATATTACGGTTACAACATATTGTGATAATGAGCTTTATTCTTCCAAGAATGACAATAATTATACCGAAATGCAGAAAAAAATGCTTGATCAGCTGGAAATGATTGATCCGGGAACCGTATATGATCAGTTTTTCGGTGTCTATGAAATGTTTTTTATAACTGTATATTATGATACATTTGAACCTGTTAAGAATTATGATACTTATAAAATGGAGGAATTCATAAATAGATTTATAGAAAAGGCTCAAGCATGGCATATTAAAAACAGAAGTAAATTTGCAACTGAAATCGATACGGATTCCAATGAAACGGAAACTATCCAGAATGCTTTGAGATTTATGATGGGCTTGCTTTTCAGTATGAGTAAAGATAAATCACAATTATTTATGGATAGGGCATCCACCATAATGTCAGATATAAGTTCTGTAACTTTTACCGGTATTTCCAAGCAGGATATATATGATGATGTGATTGGTGATTGGCATACTCTATCAAAGGCTGAAAAGAAAAAATATACTGATTTCTTCTGGAAAAAGCTTGTAAATACAGGAGCTTTGGAGGTTCTTACCAGTGAACAGAGAATACTGCTTGAGGGTTATTGGCCTACACTTATGAATTTGGTATTTTCTCTTGTGGACGGTGATTATGCCGATGAAACTTATGGAGAAAATAATTGTTTCATAGGAACATTTTTACAAAGTGCATCTGCAATTATACAGAATCATTATCCTGAGGTGGGGCTTGCCTGGGCACGTGCAGATGATATATATTATAACAATGAGACGTATCAATATATATTAAAAAGACCTAATTCCAACAATATACCGGGGGCATATGTAGAAGATCCGGAAATTGCATTAGAAGAGAAAATAAACAATGATACAAGGAATACTACAGAGAAGTATGTTGATAATTACAAGAATTTTAAAGCTTTAAAGACATCTGATTATGGTATTAACAAATATTCCGGTGATGTGACCGTGATATTGGATAATCAGGATAGTAACGGAGAAGCTATCTATTATGACATTATAAACTCAGAAGGTCGATATATAGCCGGCACTGAGCTATATTTGAGTGATCTGGATTTTCAGGCTCCACGTAATAAGACCTGCGAGACGTATACTATTAAAACATATTCAAAGTATTTTGATGTAAAGAGTGATATAGCGGAATATCAAATTGAGATTTACAATCCTAATCATAAGATTACCGTTAAAACAAAAGATGTTAATGATGAAGATAAAACCGAAACAGATACCGTGGTTGCGGGTGATATTAAGAATATAACCGCTGCAATACCTGAAAATATGTATTTTGCAGGTTGGAAAATCCTTGATGAAGAAAATAATAATGTTACATCTAAAATTTTAGATGACAATGAGGTTACAAATAACGAAATTTCATTTGCTGCACCGCTCGGCGGCATTGATGATTTTAATTATGATTATGCATTAACTCTTACTGCATCATATAATGATTATATTACGGAACTTGGTGCCGAAATTGATGAGCCGAAAATCGGTGAAGCATTGGATGAAAATGCTACGGTTTCATATGAAGGTGTTACACCTTATGATGTAGACATAACCTGGTACACGGGAACCGAAAAGGACAGAACCGAGTATACCGGTAATTATGAATATGATACACAGTATTATGCTACTTTTAAGGTTGCATGCGATGATAATAATAGATTTTCCGAGTCTCTCACTGTAACAGGTAGCAGTATATCAGGTTGCGATATTTCGGTAGATAAAATTGATGATAAAAATGTAACGATTACCGTTAAGTATCCGGTTATTGAAAAACCTGAAGAGACACCG
>JAILOA010000411.1 GCA_024691065.1 Lachnospiraceae bacterium
TTTATTGTACTTGCTACAGGTCTTGTGGGTACAATTTTACAGGGTATAAGTATGGTTCCTTTCTTTGTACAACATAAAATTGATTTAAGTGTTATAACATCAGGAAGAATATTGCAAAAAGCATTTGATACTCATTATAAGCTTTTCCCTCTGATGTGGTTAATTCTTATAGCATGCTATATGGCACTTCCACTTGGACTCACATCGTTGTTATTCAAGAATAAAGAATTGGAATTCTAATTGGATTTTATGATTGATATAAGTGGATACTGAGTTCTTACCGGATTCTATAGTAGATAAGAATGAATCTGAAGTTCTAAATAGATTCTATAGAGGATAAGAATGAATCAGGAGTTCTAATATAACATAATAACCCGGCCGGAGTATTAGTTCCTGCCGGGTTATTTTTGATTTAAAGCCGAAGTAATGAAGAATTATATAAGCGGAAAGAGATGTGGTTTTGGTTAATTCCATATAAGAATGAACTATGCTTTTTTATAAGCATGTAAGGAATACAGTACCAAGTATTTGAAAATATGCCCGGCAGTGATGTGATTAATGTGTATATTAGCAGGAATTACAGGCATTTAATGTAAAATATCTATATATTTCTATAGAAATAATAAATGCATTCAAAAAAAATTAAAAAAAATGTTGACAAGGGTTAAATTTTCCTATATAATAGCACTTGCGTCACGAGGTAAAGGACAAACGGGGTGTGGCTCAGTTTGGCTAGAGTGCCTGATTTGGGATCAGGAGGTCGCAGGTTCGAATCCTGTCACCCCGATTTAAAAACTCCGTTTACTCGTGTTTATATATAATTTCATATAGGACAATTAAATTGTCCATCTTATGCGGGTGTAGTTCAATGGTAGAACACTAGCCTTCCAAGCTAGATACGTGGGTTCGATTCCCATCACCCGCTTTGTTATTCTTTATCGAGGATTGAGCTTCCTTTAGAATAACATTTTGAAAAGCTTGTGTACCAGTAGCTCAGCTGGATAGAGCAACGGCCTTCTAAGCCGTGGGTCGGGGGTTCGAATCCCTTCTGGTACGTTTTCAAATGCGAAAGTATCTATGATTTTTGCATTTAATACTAAGGTATATATACTGAGGGATTTACTTGGGTATTTATATTTTTGGTAGCCATCATTATGGTGGGTGTGGCGCAGTTGGTTAGCGCGCCAGATTGTGGCTCTGGAGGCCGTGGGTTCGAATCCCATCACCCACCCTGAAACTTTTGATCCGTCAATCCGTTTGGAGAGGCGGCTTTTTTATTTTAAAATCAGAATTTTCTGATAATCTTCTTATATTTATCAAAAGGCAATGCGAGTTCTGATTCGGATTTTTCGATTATATCTACGACAGTCACAATTTGTTCTCCATCATTTGTTAAAACCATAACATCGTCACCTACTTTTATACCTTCAATATCCAACAGGTAATCATAGCGCTTTCCACCAGGAGCAAATATAACGGATGCGAATTTAAATTTCTCCGTGGCTTCCTTCAAAGGCTTAGTGAATGTAGATTGTCCTGTTATTATAGCTTGAGTGCTGTCTCCAAGCATAAATCTTAAACCAAATGACTCCTTGATTTCTTTAAAACGCTCATCCGAGTTATCGTTTTCATCATCTCCGGCTGTATTATCAGAAAAGTCAGTGATATTATAAGTATAAACAGGTTGTGGGTGTTTATAAAAGCCAATGATATTATCAAAATAAATGGTTTTGCTATAGTCGGTACAAAGAACCATTTTAGCATCCTCCGAGTCGTTTTCGGGAACATAGAGATTAGCCGTATCTGTATCTTTAGCGACACCTATACCATACTCCAGGTCTTTGAATGTAACGCTGAGCGTCTCGAGCATTCCGCAAAAACCTGTTTCGGTTTCGGTAATAAAAAGCTTAGGAGTATGTTCTTCATTTTTAAAAGGCTTTAATGCGACATTAACATTTAACTCAGTCTCTTTTGTTTTTTCTACATTGAGCTTAAGCTTGCGGTACTTTTTAAGATATAACTTTAATAGGTCAGGCAAATATATGTCTGCTGATTTTACAGGCCAATCCACATATTCATTATCCAGGAGGTTATACAGGCAGTCCTTGATACTTTGAGCCACAGAAGTATCACCGTAATGGTTATAGCGCAGTCTTTGTTTGATTGCAAAGTCAGCCTGAAGATAATACATATAGGCAATATCAAATCTGGTGAAATCACCGGGTGATTTTTCCGTATAACTACCAAGTCTGAGTGCTATATCCGCAAATTTGCATTCATATTTTCCATTAAGAATGTAATCGATATTTTGATCATAAAGTTCTGCAATGATTGTTTTTGCAATGTCCGGTGTTTTCTTTACGCCGTAGCCGTTCCAAAACATATCGGCAAGCTTGTACCTGGACTCGTAATAGAATCCGGCTGCACCGATAGAGAAGTACTTAAAAGCTTCATCATATTTTGGCTTGCCATCCCAACATCTGCCATAATAATAAATGTAACCGAGTGTATTGGCATAGACAGGCTCACCGGTTAATTCATACAATTTAGTTACGCAATTAAGGGCAGTATCCCAGTTGCACTCATATACACTATTGCCACCGTAGCAACCGTAACCCTTAAATTTTAAGCCGGTTATATTGTCTTCTTCACATAATTTATCGGCAAAGCTCTTACAAAGTTTCTTTTCATTATCGGATGCCTTTTTCAATGTAGTTTCATCATCCATTGAATCCAGATAAATATCCATCTCTTCAATAGAATAATTTCTTTCAAGTAAAGGCTTTTTTTCATTTTCCAGATAGTCTTTTATGATTTTTGTTATATTGTCAGTATTTTCATAAAAAGGATTATCATCTGATAAAGAAACCTCTAAATAGTGTATTAAAATATCATCAAGGCAGGATTCCCTGGTAGGAAGATTGCCATAAGTCTCAACGTAATCCGGAGTTTCTTCGAGTTCAAAAATGCCTTTTGATTCACTATCATTATATGCCAGACTGTAAATGGATGAATACCAATTATTAATGATTGTTTCATTGCTATCCTTTGAAGCTTTGATATTAGTCATTGCAACCAGCATATCATCCAACGTAAGGGTATAGTCTTCTGCTATACATATTTCGGCATACTCAGGTGTTCCTTCAACTAATTCCGGAAGTTTGTTTTCGTATCTCACAAATTTTTTAACTTGCTTCGCCGATAACTCAACGGGAGGCACATAGGTTAGTTTATTTAACGGCATAGTTATATTATCATTAAGTTCATCCACAATAATCTCAGCAGAGTCATCCTCAATATAATCGATGGTTCCGTGCATAGCTTTACCCTTATAGGTAAATGATACAATATCTAAGTCTTCAAATTCATGTTTTTCCATATCTTTCATCTCAATTCCTCCAATACATAAATGTGTGCCGGGTCC
>JAILOA010000415.1 GCA_024691065.1 Lachnospiraceae bacterium
ACAACAATATCCGCAAAACTGTCCTCTGAGATACTTCCCGGTATCAGACGGTAAAACTCAGCCGGATTAGTACTCATAAGTCTGATAAGATCAATAAGCTTAATATATCCAGGCATTACAAGAGATTTGATTCCAAGCCCGAGTGATGTCTCAAGACCAATTATGCCGCTCGGCGCCTTATCAATCGGCCTACTCTTCTCTTCATCCGAATGTGGCGCATGATCGGTAACAATCATATCTATGGTTCCGTCCGCAAGTCCCTCTATAATCTTAACTCTGTCACGCTCTGTTCTTACCGGCGGATTCATCTTTGCATTTGTACCATATTGAAGAACACTGTCCTCTGTCAATGTAAAATGATGCGGTGTAGCCTCGGCATGTACATCCGCTCCGAGCTTCTTATAGGTCCTTACAAGCTCCACACTGTTAGCTGAGCTTATATGCTGTATACATACGGATGCACCCGTATGAAGTGCAAGAGCACAATCCCTTGCAACCATAATATCTTCTGCAGTTCTGTTTGCACCGCCGTAATTTAATCTCTCTGAAACTACCCCTTCATTAACTCCCGGGCCTTTAACAAACATAGGATGCTCTTCGTGGAGACTGATAGGAACATCCAAATCTGCAGCAATAGTCATAGCCCTGCAAAGAAGCTTTTCGTCCATTATAGGAAGACCATCATCGGTAAAACCAACCGCTCCGTCCTCCATAAGCTCCTCAATATCAACAAGACTTTCACCCTTCATCCCCTTTGTTACCGTAGCAGTCTGAAGTACATGAATACCTGTTTTTTCGCCCTTTTCCTGAATGTAGCGAAGAGTCTCCGGATTATCAACCGGCGGATTGGTATTGGCCATGCATACAACAGTTGTAATACCTCCCTTTGCAGCGGAACGGGCTCCTGTCTCTATATCCTCCTTATAAGTAAATCCCGGATCCCTGAAATGAACATGTGTATCCACAAGTCCCGGCGCAACTACCATACCGGTAGCATCTATAACATCAACACCCTGAAGATGTTCTGTTTTAATAGAATCCGCAACATGAATAATCTTTTTTCCGTCTATCAAGACATCTTTTTTCGCATCAGTATTAGTAACAGGACAGACGACTCTGCCGTTTTGAATTAATATCATAAGCTGTTCTCCAATCTTTTTTTACCCTTGCCAATTCTTATTAACTATTTTAACACTATTTAAATCCCATAAATACCCCAAATTAGTCCAATGTAATACCCAATAAATCCTCTTTTTCTATCATAAAAAGCATTTTCTTGTTGGCTTCCTCATCCTTATCCTTAGGAACACCTTGTTTTATAATTCTTCCGGCCTGTCTGGTTATCGCCTTTTCCATATAATTTCTTACATCACGTGCATTTGCAAAATTCTTAGGTTTACTTTCAATTCTCTCCGTAAAGAACCTTAGCGCCTCGGCCTTTGCTTCCTTCGAAAGCTCATAATCCTGATTTTTGCACATGGAATTAAGAATCTGAATTTCCTCCTCAGCCGTATAATCCTCAAATTCTATAACCTTAGAGAACCTTGATCTAAGTCCCGGATTGGAATCCATAAATTCTTCCATAAGCTCGGTATAACCGGCACAAATAACAATCAAATCATCCCTGTGATCTTCCATTCCTTTAAGAAGAGTATCCACTGCTTCCTGACCAAAGTCATTATCACCTTTTTTATGAGTAAGCGAATAAGCCTCATCTATAAATAAAATACCACCTAGGGAATCCTCTATAACATCGGCAACCTTCATCGCAGTCTGACCGATATAACCGCTTACAAGTCCGGACCTGTCAACCTCAACAAGATGTCCCTTCTCAACAACACCGATTGACTTATAAACCTTTGATAAAATCCTTGCCACGGTAGTTTTACCGGTTCCCGGATTACCCGAGAAAATAAGATGCTTATTTACCGCCGTGGTTTTAAGACCCATTTCCTTACGCATCTTTTGAACTGTCAGGAGATTTATCAATTGATTAACCTCCTCTTTAACACCCGAAAGCCCTGTTAAGGAGTTTAACTCAGCGAGAATTTCCTCTGTAGTCATTTCCTCCTCCGGTTCTTCATTCTTCTTAATTGCGGCAATTTTGGTTTTTTGGTTAGGTCTAAGCAAACCATATTCCTGTAAAAATTTATCCAGCATCAATTGATACTTGGAAAGTACCGCGATTTCTTTTTGCTGCGCTGTTTCATCACAGCCGGCAATATAGGTCTGTCCCATAAGCGCAATGGTTTCAACCAGATATTTTGATTTCTTATGTCTGTAAGGATCATTTTTAACTTTTCTCCCGACATCTGCCAAAACAAAACATTTTAATACATAAGGCACCTGTGAGCCGTAATAATTCTCGTACAAATGTCTGGAGGTCTTTATATTAATTGCTAACGCATCACTTATATTCATATCCAAATTACTTCTGATAAATATACGCTCTCTCTCTCCAAAATCTCCATCTGCGTATGATACATAAAGAAGTATATTTAAAAATTCCTGTTTCAGATTTTCCCTTAATGTTATTTCACCGGGAGTTTTAATAACTCCTGCATCCTCAATAATATTACACATATCGTAACATTTTTTAATTCTTGTTCTTAAATCTTCGCTCATAACCATAGAATTCCTTTTTCATTAATGAAATATTAATATTTTGCAAAACTGATAATTAATATAATCAAACATTTTACATACACTAAATAATTATATAATCAAACATTTTACATGCACTAAATAATTATAGAATCAATCATTTTACATACACTAATAATTTATAGAATCTCACATTAGATATAATTTAATTATTTATGTAATTTAATATAAAAAAACCGATATAACGCCCGTTATTAATATTATCTAAGCCAAGGTTTTGCCCTGGTACCTAATAAAACAACGGGAGTTATACCGGCTATATAATTATTTAATCACTTTTCTGGTATTCTTAGCCAAGGTTTCAAAATCAATATCTTCATTTGCGGCATCGGCAACATAAACACCTACAGGCATTTGAAGATCAACAGGAACCTCAGAATCACTGTTAAAATCGCCGATTGAAGCTTTAATCTTATTGACAATATCGTCAGTACCGGATTCACCTTCAATTACAGCCATCATATCACTTCCGCCAAAGTGAACACATATAGCATAATCAGGACAAGCTTCTTTAAAGATTTCAGCAGCTGTTTCGATAGCATCATCCCCTGCAGCATAACCATACTCTTCGGTAATACTATCAAGATTATCAAGTCTTGCAAATATAACGGTTAACTTGCCGCCTTCATTCTTAAGCTTAGCCTCAAGTGCCTTATATTCTAAATCGAATCCGAAACGATTATAAAGCTTTGTCTGTGGATCGATCTTATAAAGCTCACCCATCTTCTCTGAAATGTAATGCTGATATTGAACATTTACAAATCCACCGACAGCATTTCTGAGAGCTGTTACAATAAGTGAAATCTTTGAATACTGAACCACATCCGGCTCTCTATACTGGAAGCAGGCATAACCTAAGGTCTTACCCATAAAGTCTAATTCATTAAAGATAAGCGGCTCACCAAGCTTTAACTTATCCTCGAGATTAGGAACTATCTCCGAACGCTTGAACTCACCCTGTGAGAACTTATCTCCTGCAATTCCGTCATATAAAAGATACATCTCATCTTCATATTTATCAGGAATATCCATACTTACGAGGTTAATGGATCTGTCTGTACAACTGTTATTGATTACACAGCACATATTATTGAATTCTCTCTTATCAAGACAAGCTGTAGCAGCCTTCTTATTAGGAGCATTCTGCATACTTTCAACCATTTCAAAAATGATTCTGTTCTCATCCTGAGCTCTGAAAAAGCTTGTTGTAACAATCTTAAGGAAATCAGGTTCGAATTCTTTTGCATCTGTATTGCATCCACAGGACTCTGAAAGAATAAGCTTAGGAGTAACATTTACAATGTTAGAAACCTCTTCTCCGTCAAGCTTCTTCTTAATGCTTTCAAATACTGTAGTAGCCATATCATCATAATCACAGAAGCATGATGTAATCTGCGGACTAAGATAAAAGATTTCATCAATACCGTCGAAACCTGTAACTATAACCTGATGAGGAACAGAGATACCATGCTGCTTCAAAACGCTGACAACACTGATTGCCATAACGTCGTTTGCACAGATAATCGCCTCAGGAATATTACCGCTGGCAATAATCTTTTCCGTAGCCTTTGCTGTATGATCAGCGGCAAAATTACCATAGCTTACCATACTTTCATCAAATATAATACCGTTTTGGGCAATAACCTTCTTGAATACCTCAAGACGTCTCTCAGCGAATGGATTTCCTAAATCACCACTCATAAAGTGAACATTCTTGACCGAATGGCTTTCAACAACATGACGAACAACATTCTCAAATCCTTGATTATAATCAAAGTTAAGATTAATGCACTCCTCATACTCACCATCCACAACGAAAGCAGGAACATTATGAGCAACGGACTTCTTAATTATTTCCTGAGTAACTTCCTTATTTCTGATTTTCTCATTCATAATTACTACAGCATCGGTAATACTGTAATCAATTAAGTCAAATACCGCAGCCTCAATATTCTGCTTATCCTCAGACCATGAAAGATCATTACAGAGATTATAAATAAAAAGTCTGTAATTTTCCCCATTGATTTTTTGATTGAGTTTAGTAACAAACTCGAAACATGAAGTATCATGCACCTTTGATATACAAACTGCAATTACTTTATAATTACCTATCATGTTACGTTTACCTCCTAGATTAATGTAACTGTCCTGTCCTATTAAATTTTCTTAGTATTACTTAGAACCCCTTAGCTACGAATTTTACCACATTTCAGGTCATAA
The DNA here is from genome assembly GCA_024691065.1 of Lachnospiraceae bacterium. Classification (GTDB taxonomy): domain Bacteria; phylum Bacillota; class Clostridia; order Lachnospirales; family Lachnospiraceae; genus JAEEJA01. The sequence continues at coordinate 4,885 of JAILOA010000415.1, forward strand.
AGCAACATTTATTTATCGAACAGAAACCGAACATTATATAAAGATTTCGTTAATTTATAAACTATTTATGATTTTTAAGTTGTAAATAATCCCGTTTTGATGTATATTACAGTAGCATAAATAGTTTTATAGATACGAAAAAGATTAAAGGATAAACAAAAGGGTAAAAAATGATGGGAGAACAAAAAAATTCATCAAAAAAGACATCAAAACCGGCATTTTCAAATGTAGCTGTTTTGCTGGTTGCGCTTGACATTATAACAATTGCTATTTCATATTACGTTGGTTTATGGGCAAGATTTGATTTTTCATTTGCTCATATTTCAAGAGAATATATAACCCACACTTCCAGGTATATAGCCGTAGTAATTGTTTATTCGATAATTATTTATTTTATTGCAAAGCTTTATCATAGCATCTGGCGTTATGCAAGTATTAACGAAGCCTTGAGAGTTATATATTCTTATGTCGTTATAGCTATATTGAACCTTTGTATCAATATGATTCCTGATTTAAGAATTCCAAGAGGTGTTATTCTTATCGGTTTCATCCTCAGTATGTTCTTCTGTGTGGTTATAAGATTTTCATACAGAATGCTTCGCTATGTCCGTCATAAAAGGGATAATGCTCCTGTTAATAATATTGTTGAAAACATTATGATTATCGGTGCCGGTCAGGCAACCCGTGAAATTCTTAAAGATATTACATTCAGTAAACGTACTGATTTAAATGTTTGCGTCATCATCGATGATAACGAGAAAATGTGGGGACATTATCTCGAAGGTATCAAGATTGCCGGCGGCAGAGAGGCCATTCCTACTCTTGTGGAAAAATATGACATACATAGAATTATTTTTTCCATTCCTTCCGCTCTTCCGCATGAAAAAAGAGAAATCTTAAATATCTGCAAGGATACCGGAGTACATATACAAACTGTACCGGGTATGTTCCAGATTATAGACGGAGAGGTCAATCTTTCCTCTCTTAAGGATGTTGATGTTACTGATTTACTCGGAAGAAGTGAAATTAAAATAAATATGACCGAAGTAATGGAAACCATATCCGGTAAGGTTATTATGGTTACCGGCGGAGGCGGTTCAATCGGTTCGGAGCTTTGCAGGCAGATTGCACATGCAAGACCAAAGCAACTCATTATTTTTGATGTATATGAGAACAATGCCTATGCAATCCAGCAGGAACTCGTAAGAGAATACGGCAATACTCTTGATTTGATTACATTAATCGGATCAGTCAGAAATACCAACCGTGTTAATTACATTTTAAAGACATATAAGCCTGATATGGTCTTCCATGCCGCTGCACATAAGCATGTTCCTTTGATGGAGGACTCTCCTAACGAAGCTATCAAAAACAATGTTATGGGTACATACAAAATGGCTCATGCAGCCTGGAAAAACGGCGTTAAGAGATTTCTGTTAATCAGTACCGATAAAGCGGTTAATCCTACTAATATCATGGGTGCCAGCAAGAGACTTTGCGAAATGGTCGTTCAAATGATGAGCAGACAGCATCCGGAAACTATATTTATGGCAGTTCGTTTCGGTAATGTACTCGGTTCAAACGGTTCCGTTATACCTCTTTTCAAAAAGCAAATTGCAAAAGGCGGTCCTGTTACAGTAACAGATAAAAATATAATCCGTTATTTTATGACTATTCCCGAGGCTGTTTCATTGGTACTTCAGGCAAGTTACTATGCAAAAGGTGGCGAAATCTTTGTATTGGACATGGGTAAACCCGTAAGAATCGACGATTTAGCCAGAAACCTTATTATGCTTTCAGGTTTTACACCTGATGAAGATATTCAAATTGTATATACCGGCCTTCGTCCCGGAGAAAAGCTCTTTGAAGAGCTTCTTATGGATGAGGAAGGTATGAAGAAAACCGATAACAATTTGATTTACATAGGTCATCCTATCGAAATGGATGATAATCTTTTCCGTAAACAGCTTGAATTGTTAAATGAAGAATCCAAACAGGAAAGCAATAATATTAAAAAGATTGTTTCGGAAATTGTTCCTACCTACACTCCTGCTGCAGATTAATTTGTCATCGCGTTATATTTTACATTTTAAGGTTATAGGTAATTTATGTGGTATGTTATTCAGGTTTTGACCGGTGAAGAAAATAATACTATTTTGGAATTTAATCATTTTATTCCGAAAAATTTATACAGAAATATATTTTGTCCACTATATGAATCCTTAAGGAAAACTCAAAAAGGCTGGATAAAGGTTAAAAAGAAATTGTTTCCGGGATACCTCTTTATAGATATGGATGAGGAAAATGTAACTGGCATGTGCGATGCTCTAAAGACACTTGTTAAAAAGACAAGATTTTTAAAAAATACCGATACCATTTTACCGATCTATGAAGACGAACAGAATTATCTGATGGCTATTATGAATGAAGACTACTGTGTTTCTGTTTCAAAAGGTTATATAATAGGCGATAAAGTATGTATTATAAGTGGCGGTCTTAAGAATTTCAACGGTAAAATCAAAAAGATTGACAGACATAAAAGAAGCGCGGAATTAGACGTATTTCTTTACGGCCATATTACAAGAATATCCGTAAGTTTGGAAATCATTCAAAAAATCACGGAAGATAATTTTATTCAAAACAAAAATGAAATTACGGAAAATGATAATAACGATTCTTTGGATAACAGACCTAAAGTAAATATAATTAACGGTATATTTACAGGAATAACAGGAAGACTTATAAGCACAAATGAAACAACAAAAGAATCTACCGTTTCT
>JAILOA010000417.1 GCA_024691065.1 Lachnospiraceae bacterium
AATTTAGTTTCCGGAAGCCATCCGAGTTCGTTGTGAATCTTGGTTGGGTCGATTGCATAACGCATATCATGTCCGGGACGGTCTGTAACATATGTGATTAAATCTTCTGATTTATTTAATGCAGAAAGAACTGTCTTAACAACTTCAAGGTTTGTCTTCTCATTATGTCCACCGATATTGTAAACTTCACCTTCGGTTCCTTTTCTAACAATTAAATCGATAGCGCGGCAGTGATCGATAACATAGAGCCAGTCACGTACATTTTCACCCTTTCCGTAAACAGGAATTTCCTTATCATTAAGTGCGTTTGCAATGATAAGCGGGATGAGCTTCTCCGGGAAGTGATATGGTCCGTAGTTATTTGAACAACGTGAGATGGTACATGGAACACCATATGTACGCATATAAGCCATAACAAGTAAATCTGCCGAAGCCTTTGAAGATGAGTATGGTGAAGATGTATGGATTGGAGTTTCCTCTGTGAAGAATAAGTCAGGTCTGTCAAGTGGAAGATCTCCATAAACCTCATCTGTAGATACCTGATGATAACGCTTAATTCCATATTTTCTACAAGCATCAAGCATAACCGAAGTACCTATGATGTTTGTCTCGAGGAAAATCTCAGGATTTGTGATTGAACGGTCAACGTGGCTCTCTGCTGCAAAGTTGATTACAACATCAGGCTTCTCGATTTCAAAAATTTTATAAATTTCTTCGCGGTCGCAAATGTCTGTTTTAAAGAATTTGAAATTTGACTTGTCCATAATAGGCTCAAGTGTTTCAAGATTGCCGGCATAAGTTAATTTGTCGATACAAAGAATAGTATCCTCCGGATAAGTATTTACCATATAATGGCAGAAGTTTCCGCCGATGAATCCGGCACCACCTGTTACGATAATTTTCATGTTATTATTCCTCCAATAGTAGTTTTAATATAATATTTTTTTATCAGCAACCTGCTTTAAATGCTTTCCGTAATTGGATTTGCCATAAAGGTTAGCTGATTCTATAAGCTTTTCCTGTGAAATCCAGCCATTTTTGAATGCGATTTCTTCAATAGCTGAAATCTTGATTCCCTGGCGGTTTTCAATAACTCTTACAAATTCGGTAGCATCTGCCAAAGCATCCATTGTACCGGTATCGAGCCATGCGTAGCCACGTCCGAGGGTTACAACATTTAATGAGCCTTCTTCTAAGTACATACGGTTAAGATCTGTGATTTCAAGCTCGCCACGTGGACTTGGCTTAACCTTTTTAGCCATTTCAACTACGCGGTTATCATAGAAATAAAGACCTGTTACACAGTAATTTGACTTAGGATTTTCAGGCTTTTCTTCGATTGAGATTGCTTTTCCGTTCTCATCGAACTCAACAATTCCAAAGCGCTCAGGATCATCTACATAATATCCGAAAACAGTAGCACCGTTTTCTCTTGCTGCAGCTTCACGTAAATGCTTACCTAAACCGCTTCCGTAGAAAATGTTATCGCCGAGAACCATTGCACATGAATCTCCGTTTATAAAATCTTCTCCGATAAGGAAGGCCTGTGCGAGACCGTCCGGAGATGGTTGAACCTTATATGAAAGATTGATTCCGAAATTAGAACCATCACCGAGAAGTCTTTCGAAATTCGGAAGATCGGTAGGTGTGGAAATAATAAGAATATCCCTAATACCGGCAAGCATAAGGGTTGAAAGTGGATAGTAAATCATTGGTTTATCATAAACCGGAAGTAATTGCTTAGATGTTACCATAGTTAATGGATAAAGTCTGGTACCGGACCCACCGGCAAGAATAATTCCCTTCATAGAAACGCTCCCATTCATTTTTTATTATTATGATAATAAGTCTTACGGACTTAAAATCACGCTATTTCGATTTTAGCATACTATTGTTAAAAAGTGAAGAATAAAATTATTATAAAATCTTAAGGATTGAACGCAGGGTAAGTAGTCACTTTAAATACATCAGCATTTAATCAAGTGAACTCCCCGGCAATTAAATTGCCCGGGATTCCCACTTAGGTATCCTAAAGATTGTTTGTTTTTTTATAATAGTATCACAAATTGCCCCAAACATTGTTTTAAATATATATATCTTATTTTCTCTATATTTATATATCTGATTTTACGGGTATTTTAGATAATATAATTAATGTAATTAAAACAATTAATTACGAATTATTAATTTGACAAGTATATTGCCAGCCGTTAAAATTAAGAATCAGATGTAACAGTTTATTTAGATTCTATTTAGGAGGTATTTTATGTTGGGAAAACATGGAAAAACTTTACTTTCAGGGATTCTTTCATTTAGTATGCTTTTTTCCGGAATAGGGGCAATCGCAAATAATGCTCAGGTAAAAGCAGATGTTGATGAGGGATTTACTGAAATTCTACGTGAGGATGACATCGATTTAAGATTTGGATGGAATGATACATCCAATGTCGGTGAAACAAGGGAGATTACATTTACTGACGGAAGTACTATGCAGGCAGTAGATAACGGTAGTATGCGTAAGGATATTAATTCTCAGGAACTTGTTGATTCCGAGATGGGTACAGGTATTAACCTGGGTAATACCCTGGAAGCTACATATGACTGTGCTGTAAAGAATGATGTTACGGGAACCGGGTTTGACACTGCATGGGGACAGCCTGTGACAACCCAGGAATACATTGATTGCATTCACAGTTATGGTATCAATACCATTCGTATCCCTGTTGCCTGGTCTAATGGCGATATTGATGATGGAACTTATACCATAAGACCTGAGATGCTTGACCGCGTAGAGCAGATTGTAAACTATGCGCTTAATAACGGTATGTATGTTATTATAAATGATCATTGGGATAACCAGTGGTGGGGTCAGTTTGGTGCCTGTAAGTATAACGAAGACGGTGAAAAGGTTGCAGATGAAGAAACCAGAAAAAATGCCTGGGTAAGATATGAGAGATATTGGACCCAGATTGCAGAAAGATTTGCTGATTATTCAGATCACCTGATTTTTGAAGGTGCAAATGAAGAACTTTGTGAACGTCTCAATGATGTCATTGTAATTTCCGATGGTGTTTATAAGGGATATTGTAAGCCTGATAATGCAACGGATGATGTTATTTCAGAAGGCGGTAATCTTACCGATGAAGAAATTTGGAACACGGTTAATGGTATTAATCAAAAGTTTGTTGATATTATACGTGGTTTTGAAGGTAATAATAAAAACAGATTTCTTCTTATACCCGGATATGGTACAAATATCGAAGAAACCTGTAAGGATTCATTTGTAATGCCTACGGATATTGATGAGAATGGTAAAGATAGGCTTCTTGTTTCTGTACATTATTATTCACCAACAAGTTTTGCACTTGACGGAGGATATGGATATTATACGGAGGCAAATCAGACAGCAATGGCAAAATCATTTGCTAATCTGGAAAAATTCAGCAATGAAGGTTATGGTGTAGTTCTCGGTGAGCATGGTGTTTGTAATCCTGCCGGAGTT
>JAILOA010000428.1 GCA_024691065.1 Lachnospiraceae bacterium
CATCTGGATCCTACGATGATAAGGGAACTTTCGGATCTTACGGGGCTTGATGCATCGACGATTCCGATGAATGACAAGGAAGTTCTTTCGCTTTTTGCGGATACGCACGCACTGGGTATAACCCCCGAGGATATTGGCGGATGTAAGCTTGGATGCCTTGGAATACCTGAATTTGGTACGAATTTCGTTATTAACATGGTACTTAAGGCGAAGCCGAAATGCTTCTCGGATCTCGTTCGTATATCCGGTCTTTCACACGGTACGGATGTTTGGACAAACAATGCCGAGTATTTTATTGAGAGGGGCGACTGCACTCTTTCCACTGCTATTTGTACCAGAGATGATATTATGATTTATCTCATTGGTAAGGGGGTTGAAAATGAGCGTTCCTTCAAGATAATGGAGAGCGTACGTAAGGGTAAGGGACTTACTCCGGATATGGAGCAGGATATGGTCGATCACGGTGTGCCGGAATGGTACATTCAGTCCTGTAAGCTTATCAAATATATGTTCCCTAAGGCTCACGCGGTGGCCTATGTAATGATGGCTATAAGAGTGGCATATTTTAAGGTTTACTACCCGCTGGCGTATTATTCGGCATATTTCTCAATCAGGGCAAATGCATTTAGCTATGAGCTTATGTGTCAGGGCAAGGAAAAGCTTAATTATTTTATAGATGATTATAACAGGCGTTCGGCTACCCTTACCGATAAGGAGAAGGCGACACTTGAAGATATGAAGATTGTTCAGGAAATGTATGCAAGAGGGTTTGATTTTATACCTTTGGATATTTACAAGGCGCGTGCAAACCGTTTTCAGATTGTGGACGGGCGTCTCATGCCATCCTTTGCGACCATTGAAGGTATGGGCGGTAAGGCATCCGAACTTTTTGAGGCTGAGGCGGAAAAAGGTAAATTCTTATCCTGGGATGATATAAAGGAAAGGGCAAAGGTTCCGTCGGCGGCGCTTGAAAAGATGGGAGCGTTGGGACTTCTTAAGGGGGTTCCGCAGAGTAATCAGATGTCTTTATTTGATTTGAGTTTTGATGACGGAACATCAAATAATTAAGAATAATTCATTTTTAGGAAGGGCAACCTTGATAATTTAAGGTTGCTTTTTTCTTTTATATATAGTAAAATTTTATTATGTATGGCAAAGAGTTTGTACGGATTTACCGCATAAGTAATGGAGGTCTTTTTATATGCAGGAATTTTCAAATACACAATTTTTTAAGTTTCAGAGGGATCAGCAGTTTGATGTAAAGGACGTAATAGATGAGGTTTATATGGCTCTCAGCGAAAAAGGATACGATCCGGTGAGTCAGATAGTTGGTTATGTCATGAGCGGTGATCCTACATATATCACAAGTCACAAGGATGCGCGCAGTCTCATTATGAGGGTTGAACGAGATGAGATTATCGAATGCATTTTGGAATTCTACATTGAAGAGCATTATTTAAAAAATGATTATTAATGAGGTTTTTATATTTTGAGAATTATCGGATTAGATTTTGGAGAGAAAACTGTCGGAGTTGCACTTAGTGATGAGCTGGGCTTTACGGCGCAGCCTCTTACAACTGTATTTCGTGAGCGCCCAACCAAGCTTAGAAGGACGTATGCCGAGATAGAGGGACTTATGCAACAATACAACGTTGAACTTATTGTAGTCGGTCTGCCAAAGGGGCTTGACGGAATAGAGGGGGAGATGTGCGCCCGTGCAAGGGAATTCGGGGAGAATTTATCAAGGAGAACCGGGGTTCCTGTTGAGTACGTGGACGAGCGCCTTACTACCAAGGCTGCGGGTCAGATTTTAGAAGAGGGAAACGTTAAGAAAACAGACAGGAAAAAATACATTGATAAGGTTGCGGCATCCATTATATTGCAAAAATATATGGATACAAAGGCGAATTCTTAGTCACTTGAGTATATTATGACTTGAGTATTATAAAAATATTTTTTATTAACGGAGGTTTATATGGATAACGAATTTTCAGAGGATATTTTAGAATTTACGGATGAGGATGGAAATCCCGTAAAATTAAAAGTTCTTAATCAAACAACAATTAATGGATATGATTATCTTCTTGTAACAGACAATCTTGATTTTACTTTTGAGGAAGAGCCTGAAAATGAAGAAGATATGAGATTTATTTATAAGGACGGCGAAGTTACAAAGGTAAGCGAGCAGGAAGAAAAGGAAGTTGAGTGCTTTATTCTTAAGATTACCGATTCGGATGATGAAGAAGCTACCTGTGAGATGGTAGAGGACGAGGATGAAGTCGAGGCTATTACAAGGGTATTTGCCGAGCTTATGGATGATGCGGAAGTAAATAT
>JAILOA010000036.1 GCA_024691065.1 Lachnospiraceae bacterium
TATGATTATGATTCTCTGCCTCGGCCTCGTGTCTCCATTTATGATTGTTTCGGGATTTTTCGACGACCTCGGAAAAGTCGGAGCAATAATCAGCGAAGTCACAACCATTTTGGAAAAGCGCGAACTCGTGCGTCCGGATGAAATGACAGAACAAATTAAGAACAACACACTCAAATTAAACGATGTCCGCTTCGGTTACAACGAAAAAGAAATCCTGCATGGCATTAATCTGACCATACAGGAAGGCACAGTAAATGCACTCGTCGGTCCTTCAGGCTCCGGTAAATCCACCATTGCAAAACTTATCGCTTCCTTCTGGGATGTAGAGGGCGGCGCGATAACCTACGGCGACGTAAACATTAAAAACATTCCGCTAAATGAATACAACCACCTCATTGCCTACGTTTCCCAGGATAACTACCTTTTCGACGAAAGCATTATGGAAAACATCCGAATGGGCCGGCCAGATGCCTCGGATGAAGATGTTATAAATGCAGCGAAAGCCTGTGGTTGCCACGATTTCATCACCCACCTGGAGAAAGGCTACGACACAATCGCAGGTGGTGCAGGCGGCCATCTCTCGGGTGGCGAGCGCCAGAGAATCAGCATTGCCAGGGCCATGCTTAAAGACGCTCCGGTCATAATTCTCGACGAAGCTACCGCCTATACAGATCCGGAAAATGAAGCGCTCGTCCAAAAATCGGTAGCAAACCTGATTACCGGAAAAACTCTGATAGTAATCGCCCACAGACTCTCGACAATTGTATCCTCCGATCAAATCATAGTTGTAAATGACGGAAATATCGATGCAATCGGAACACATGAGGAACTCCTGGAAAACTCTCCTCTCTACCGGGAAATGTGGGAAGCTCATATTTCATCAAAAGATTCGGAGGTGGCATAATGTTTACTACATTAAAATTATATTTTGAATTTTGCAATGAAACTAACAGAAAAAAAATATATAAATCAATGATACTCGGCGTATTTAAATCGATATTCGCTACATTCAGAATTCCGGCAATTGCAATAATTTTGCAGGGAATTTTGGAAGATAGTATGACCATGAAAAATGTATGGTTGTCACTTGGAATCATGACAGTATCCGTGCTCGGACAGATTCTCATCGGCCTCAAATCAACCATGCTTCAAACCGAAGCCGGCTACAATTCCTGCTCCGGCAAACGAATTGAAATCGCGGAACATTTAAGATATCTGCCGATGGGCTTTTTTAACGCAAACAGTCTCGGTCGCATCACAAATATCACCACCAATACCATGGAGCAGATGGCAGACGTCGCAACAAGAGTCGTAATGTTAAGTACCCAGGGAATAATTACAACAGCAGTAATAACCGTATTTGTTATATTTTTTGATATAAGAATTGCACTGATAATTATCGCCGGCGTCCTTCTTTTCTCTATCTGCAACAACCTTATGCAAAACGCAACAAAGCCGGTTGCCCCAAGAAAATACAAAGCGGACGAAAGTCTTGTGGCTGCTGTAATAGAGTACGTACAGGGTATTGCGGAGGTCAAGAACTTTAATCTCACCGATAAAACCGCCAAAAAACTGGATCATGCAATCTCGGAAAAGCAGGCCGCCGACACAAAGCTTGAATACACAGTAGTTCCATTTCACACTCTTCAAGGCATAGTCACAAAGCTAACCGGAGTCTGCATGTGCATAGCCTCCATTTTCTTTTATTTGAATGGCTCCATGCCCCTTTTATACGCGATTCTCATGATTATTTCATCTTTTATGATTTACGAAAGTCTCGATATAATGGGCAGTTTCTCGGCTCTCTTCAGAAATGTAAATATAAGCGTTTCCCAGGCGAAGAGTGTTCTTGATATCCCTCCGATGGACATCGACGGCGAGGATATAAAGCCCGATAGTATGGATATAGAACTTAAAAATGTATCGTTCGCCTATGAAGATAAAACAATCATCGATAACATTTCCCTGAAAATTCCTGCTAATTCAACAACCGCAATCGTAGGTCCTTCGGGCGGTGGTAAAACTACTCTCACAAAGTTGATAGCAAGATTCTGGGATGTTAATAAAGGAGAAGTCCTTTTGAATGGAAGGAATGTAAAAGAATACAGCTTTGACAGCCTTATGATGAATTTTAGTTTTGTATTTCAGAATGTTTATTTATTCGAAGATACGATTGCAAATAATATAAGGTTTGGTGAGCCCGAGGCTAAAATGGACCGTGTTATCGAGGCTGCAAAGAAGGCCAGATGCCACGACTTTATTATGAACCTTCCTGATGGATATGATACCATTATAGGCGAAGGCGGTTCCTCTCTTTCGGGTGGCGAAAAACAGCGTATATCCATTGCAAGGGCCATAATGAAAGACAGTCCGATTATTATCCTGGATGAGGCTACCGCAAATGTTGATCCGGAAAATGAGGCCGAGCTCACAAAGGCTATCGAGGAGCTTACCAGAAACAAAACAATTATAATGATTGCGCATAGGCTGAAAACAGTAAGACATGCGGATCAAATTTTTGTAATAGATAATGGTAAGATTACCCAGAATGGAACGCATGAAGAACTTATGAATGAAGAAGGCACCTATAAGAGCTTTGTGGAATCGAGGGCCCAGGCACTCACCTGGAAGCTGTCTTAAGAAATCAGAAATTTTTCTATATATGGAAACTGTCTTAAGAAATTAGAAATTTTTCTATATTTGGAAACTGTCTTAAGAAATTAGAAATTTTTCTATATTGGGAAACTGTCTTAGTAGCTAAACTTTGGCCATCTACTTATAGACTATAGTGAAATTATGAATCAATATTTTTACACTGTACAAAAAGCTCGCAGCAACCTGCGAGCTTTTTATATGATTAATTTTAAATATTCTAATCAAATACATTAAGCAATCTTGAAAAGTAAATTATTTAGCATATTGACCATCGATAAATACTACTTCAGTATCACTACCGAATGAACCACCATAAACCTTTGTAAGGCAGATAATCCAGTCAACAAGTGCCCAGATACCCATTCCGCCGCATGTAATCAGCTTAAGAACACCAAGACCAATCTGTCCTCTCATAAAGCGGTCAACTCCAAGTTCTCCTAAAAGCCAGCAGAATAACCAGCAGTAAAGATTTTTGTCAAATCGTTTTTCCATAGTTTTGTTCTCCTTTTTTATATTTGTATTTTTCAAAACTGAGAATATTATATACAATTTCTAATCACATTTCAAGTAAAATGCAAAATCGTCAATTTTTTTACGTAATTGTATATATTTAATTTAAATTTACGCTATAAGCCCTATATTTTATAGCTTTTGTAATATTTTTGCAATTTACAATTCCGAAAATTTATCTTCAAATAAAACCGCGTTAATTCCGTTTTTTGCTTTGACAATTATACTTCCATAAACTTATCCTCAAATAAAACTGCATTAATCCCGGCATTTTTAGCACCCATAACATTTGTTTCCCTATCATCAAAAAATACACATTCCTTAGGATCTAAATTATATTTATCAAGAAGATATTTATAAATTCCAATCTGAGGTTTAAGCATCTTAACATCACAGGAAACCACAATTCCCTTAAACATAGATAAATCATAGAACTTTGGGAAATAATCATGAAACTCCCCACTGGCATTTGACAAAACAAATAAATTGTATCCTGCCTCGTACATTTTCTTTACAAATGCCTGCGACCCCTCGTGAGGCGTCATACATTCGGCCCAGTTATAATTGCTGTCATAAAGCGCCTTATGAAGCCTCTCCGGAAGCCTGTCCTTAACCACATCATATCGGTCATCAATTGAAAATACACCGCTGTCAGCCAAGGTCCAGGCCGTACTTGTAAATAATTCCTTTAAAATCAAATCCTTATCTTCTTCATTATCGGTATATTTTTCAGCAATAAGCCATGGCCTGAAGTCGAGAAGAACATCACCCATGTCAAATATAATATTCTTAATATTTGGATCATTTAAAAATTTGTTATCCATATTTAAACCTTTCAAATTACTTATCTTCGATTCTTATCTCGGAATCCTCTATACTATAAATCTCGCCCTGACTCTTTACAAAAAGCTCGTACTCGCCTTTCGGCAAGTCATGCACCCTGATCATAAATGTATCTTTCTTTTGTCTCTTCTTAATCTCGGAATAATCCACCCAATAGGTTGCCTTCTCACTTTGTAAATAT
>JAILOA010000039.1 GCA_024691065.1 Lachnospiraceae bacterium
TGGAGAGTTTTCATATATATGTAAGGTAAGTGTCGGTGTTGAGGCATTGCAGTTAAATGTTGATAAACAGTATATGTACATAGGTGCCGAGTTTGGACTTTATGTTGAAAATAATTCGGGCAAAGCAACCTGGACAACCTCAGATAGTTCGGTTGTAAGCTTATCAGGTGGCACGGTAACCGCGCTTAAGTATGGCAAAGCAACCGTTACGGCTACAATCGGAAAAGATACGGGAAGCTGCGAAATCTATGTAGTTGATCCGAAGCTTTCAATGGATTCGGTAGTATTGGCAAAAGTTGGTGATTCAACCACAGTCAGCCTGACCGGTATTCACGATGATACAAATGTAACATTCGGCCTTGAAAAGTCAGGTGTTGCAACTATCTCATCCAATGGGGCAAGTTGTACGATAACAGCCACACAGAATGGAAGCAATAACCTTATTGTATGGTGGTATGAGGATCAGTTCTCAATACCGATAACAGTTGGTGCGTCGGCCTATAAGCTTGTGGGACCTTCATCAGTTTACGCAGGAAGTACGATGCATTATGAATTATCCGGAGTTCCGGCATCCGATAAAGCAAATGTACAAATCTATGCCGAGGAACAAGGTGGCAGTTACGAATTAATCAGAATTGATTCTGACGGATACGGAACACTTACCGGTCAGTTTGATGATCAGGATGTATATGTAACGATTTACGCAAAATACAACGGGCAAATCTACACTATGAAAACCCTGGTTCCATCTTACAATAATAATCCATTGGTGGATGAGAGCAATCTACTTGAGTGGAGCAATCCATTTAATCCATGGGCGGAAATAAATGTCACGGAAACTGTTGACGAATGATTTAGTATAAAAAAAATATGAGTTATATTTAAAAATTTTATTGACTTTTAAAATATTCACTAATATAATAGGCACATAAAGCGAAGGAGCTGTAATTTTTACAGCTCCTTTCCGTTTTTATCCAGGTTGAACAAAGGTGTTCTGCGATTAAAGGGTTTTCGCAGAATGCCTTTTTTTATTTCATAACGATGATAAATGTTTTTTATCGCCGGCGTGAAATATCTGATTTTCCGGAAGGAGGAAGGCATATGAAGGAGGAAGAGTTGTATCGGTATTCCGATACTGTAAATGAGTTATTAGCAAGATACGGTGTTAAATTCGGTATCTATAAAAATGGAATATTCAAGGAGCAGCTTTTTCCTTTTGATATGATTCCCAGAAAGATAGGAAAAGACGAATTTAATTATCTTGAAAAAGGGCTTAAGCAACGTGTTATGGCCCTGAATGAGTTTATTAAGGATATTTACGGAGACAAGAAAATTATTCGCGACAAGGTTGTGCCGGAAGAATTCGTATATATGGGCAGCGGCTATCTTGCCCAGTGCGAGGGCGTAACCCCGCCAAACGGTATTTATACGCATATATCGGGAATTGATTTGGTTCAGGCGAAGGACGGAGAATGGTATATTCTCGAGGATAATCTGAGAATTCCGTCAGGAGCCTCTTATCCGATGATTGCAAGGGATATATGCCGTAGAAGCTCGCCGGCTACATTTAAAAATAATTCCATATGTGACAACAGAAACTATGCAAAGCTTCTCAGAAAAACCATGGATTATGTAAATGCAGGCGGCCACACTGTAATACTTTCGCCGGGCCGGTACAATGCAGCATATTTCGAGCACTCGTATCTTGCAGAGCAGACAGGGGCGCATCTTGTGACCGGTAATGAAATTGTTGTCGAAAACGATAATTTGTATTTCATTGATTATTCGGGCCGGAAGGAGCGGGTAGGCGCGGTTTACAGGCGTATTTCCGATGAATACCTGGATCCGATGAATTTTAATCCGGAATCGGTTATAGGAATTCCGCATATTTACGACATTTACAGAAAGGGAAATGTAGCGCTTATCAATGCACCGGGTAACGGAGTTGCCGACGACAAGGGTATTTATTATTTCGTTCCTAAGATGATTAAATATTATTTGGATGAGGAGCCGATACTTAATAATGCCCCGACCTATTTACCATTTTATGAAAAAGATATGGAATACGTGCTGGAGCATTTCGATGATTTGGTGCTGAAAGATGTAGCCGAGGCCGGTGGCTATGGTGTGGTATTTGGAAACAGTATGACGAAAGATGAAAAAGAGAAATTTATCGGAATGCTTAAGGCTGAGCCGAGAAGATTTATAGCGCAGGAGGTAATTGATTTTCTGGATATTGATATTTGCGACGAAGGAAAGGTCGTCCCTAGAAAGGCGGATTTAAGAGCTTTTGTGTTGATGGCTGATGAGCCGATGGTATGGAGGAGTGGCCTTACGAGATTTTCAAGAAATCCGGATTCATTTATCGTGAATTCCTCTCAGGGTGGTGGATTCAAGGATACATGGGTTTTGGAGGAGTAGGATTTGAAGTAGGTAAAGATAACAGTAAAAGGAGGGTACAACTATGGCAATATTATCAATAGAGCACAGTGACAGGCTTTTCTGGCTTGGGAGATACTGCGAGAGAGTATATACAACAATCAAGGAATTTGCAATACGTTTTGACTCAATGATTGAGCTGAAAGATGAGGATTATAATGAGTATTGCATAGAACAGGATATCCCCAATATATATACTTCCAAGGAAGATTTTATCAAGAGATATTGTTTTGACGAGACGGATACGAATTCGATATTTTCAAATCTTATCAGGGCATATGATAATGCAGTGGTCCTGAGGGAGGAAATCGGAAGTGAAACACTTGCCTATGTTCAGCTTGCGGTTTATGCGATGAATAAGGCGAAGACGTCGGAAGCACCGCTTGTATATCTACAGAAGGTTGTGGATAACATCGTTGCATTTTGGGGAATGGCGGACGATGACATCGACAGCGAATGCGTCCGAAGCATGCTAAAGCTTGGTAAAAGGGTGGAACGAATTGATTTGTATGCAAGAATGAAGATGGAGAAGGCAGAGCTTCAGCGTGAAATGAAGCGTCTGAGTAAAAGGATTAATCGCACGGGAATCAGGTATAGTACGATGAAACTGGCTCATCTTAATTATATTATGGAGATGGATGAAATACCTACTGATTTGGTAGTTGAAGAAATTGAGTCGCTTTTTGATGTTAGGGTGAACGAAGATGTGGTTGGCTTATAATTGGAGATGATAAATCAATGCGTAAATTAAAGTTTCAGTATCGGATGCAGCTATCCTTTTCAAAGCCTGTTAACCGACATCATTTTACGTTGAGGTGTTTTCCAAAGGATAGTGAAAGGCAGCAAATAGAGAATCAAGAGGTTAAGATAGAACCATCTTATGATGGGGGAGATAAAACAGATTCATTCGGAAACCTTTGTAAATATGGCGTTGTCGAGAAAGAACACAGTGAATTTGTTGTAAATGTAACCGGGACGGTTTGCGTTAACGGCAGTCAGTTTCAGCCCGTGTATGAAAAGCATAAGGTTGGAATGTTTCGATATCATACAGCGCTTACAAAGAAAGGCCCAACAATTGAAAACATATACAATAAATGTAAAGATAAGGATTTATCTACGGAAAATTTTCCATATATACCCGGAATTTCGGATGCTGATAATATCAAAAATATCGAAAATAACGAAGGCTCAATTGAGGTAATCAGGCGGGCATATTATTTTATGAATGTTGTGCATGACTGTTTGGAATATGCTCCCGGAATCACGCAGGTAAATACTACTGCTGAAGAGGCTGCTACTCTGGGCTCGGGAGTGTGTCAGGACTATTCACACATAATGCTTTCTCTCCTTAGAATGGAGCATATTCCTTGTCGTTATGTTGCGGGAATGATGATGGGAGAAGGGGCTTCCCATGCCTGGGTAGAGGTATGTGACGGCGAAAAATGGGTAGCTTTTGATCCCACTAATAATTGTATGGTAGATGACAGCTATATATGCATTTCGAATGGAAGAGATGCAAAGGATTGCACTATTAATCAAGGGTATTTCTATGGACTCCCTGAGCAGGTGCAGGAGATACACGTGTTGGTGGAGAACGTGGAAGATGAATATACAAATATTTAATAGTAATCTAGGAGTGTGGAAATGGTTGATAAAATAGAGATAGTTGCAAGCGCAGAACTTCCGGTTGACGAGGAGCTCGAGATATTTAAGCACAGATTTATGCCGGATAATGTTACTCCGGCTAAATTAGAAGATGATAAAAAGAGAATTGCAATAGTTACCGGTATTCATGGTGATGAGCTGGAAGGTCAATATGTATGCTATGAATTAGCCAGAAGAATAAGAGAAAAAAAGGAAAATCTTGCCGGCATAGTTGACATTTATCCGGCAATGAATCCATTTGGAATTGATAATATTACAAGAGGAATACCTGCATTTGATTTGGATATGAACAGGCTGTTTCCGGGCAACAGCAATGGAGATATGAATGAATATATTGCTGCCGAAATCATGAAAGATATGGAAGGGACGACTCTTTGCCTGGATATTCACGCGAGCAATATATTTCTAACCGAAGCGCCCCAGATTCGTATAAATGAAGAACATAAGGATATATTGGTGCCGATTGCATTAAAATCAAATGTTGATTTAGTATGGGTGCACGGCGCAAGCACAGTGTTGGAATCCACATTTGCCTATAGTCTCAATAGCCGGGGAATCAATACTCTCGTTGTTGAGATGGGCGTTGGCATGCGAATCACAAAAGAGTATGGTGACCAGATGGTAGACGGAATATTTTCGCTTATGTCTGAGCTTGGTATTTGGAAGGAAAAATGTATGCCTTCAAAGGAACCGGTGCTTAGCAACGATGAACAGGGGCAGGATGTATATTATCTGAATGCCGAGGTGTCCGGAATATTTATGAAGGAGAAAACACATGGCATGATGGTAGAGGAAGGCGAACTAATCGGAATAGTCGTGGATCCGTTGATGGGAAATGTACTCAGCGAAGTGAAGGCTCCGGGCAAGGGTTGGCTATTTACAATAAGGGAATATCCGGTGGTTGACGAAGGGTCGCTTGTAGGAAGAATATTGAAAATATAGCGTTTGCCCGGGATACAAAGAGATGCAAGGACCATAAAATATAGTCATTAATAAGAATATAAAATGATGCAAGGACCTTGAAAATAAGTCGTTAGCAAGAATATAAAATGATACAAGGACCCTGGAGAGGGTCGGTAAAAAATACTACTATCTGATACGAGGTGATGTCAGCTTGAAAAAAGAAATAATATATGAAATAAAAGCATTATATCGTGATGATTTCAGGATAACAGGATACAGATTCGGGCATGGAGAACCATCCGTATGTATTGTAGGCGGGCTGCGTGGAAATGAATATCAGCAAATATATGTATGCTCCCGGTTAATAAAAAAACTGAAGAAACTCGAAGAAAAGGGACGAATAGAAAAAGGTAAGGAAATATTGGTTATACCTTGCGCAAACCCTTATTCCGTAAATACAAAGAAGAGATTTTGGACCATCGATAATACAGATATCAACCGAATGTTTCCGGGGTATTCACTTGGTGAGACGACCCAGCGAATAGCAAACGGAATATTTGAGAAGGTCAAGGATTACCAATACGGAATTCAATTTGCTTCATTCTATATGCCCGGAAATTTTGTTCCACAGGTCAGAATGATGAAGACAGGAGCGGAAAATATCGAGCTCGCCAAAAAATTCGGTCTACCTTATGTTGTGCTTCACAATCCGAGACCTTTCGATACTACAACATTGAATTACAATTGGCAGATTTGGGAGACCGATGCATTTTCAATATATACTACAAGCACCGGAGGCATAGACAAAAACAGTGCGAAGCAGGCGCTGGATGCCATTCTGAATTTTATGGCCAAGCAGGGCACGATAGATTACAGAGGCTACGAAGGGTACGTTTCGAGAGTGGTGGAAAGTCAGAATTTTATTGATGTCAGGACATCGCACGCGGGCTTTTTTGAGCAGTGCGCAAAGGCAGGAGAAAAGGTGGACGAAGGGCAGATTCTTGCGATTATAAGTGATCCCTACACTGCGGAGATTAAGCAGGAGATAAAGGCACCCGTTTCGGGGATCGTTGCATTTGCCCATAATGAAACGCTCGCCTATCAGAATACTGCCGTATATAAGCTTATCCCGGAGGAAGACGAACTCTGATGAATTATATCCCTGAAAGTCCCTTGACCTTAATTAATGAGGTTCAAGGGGCTTTTGCCGTGGATTAAGACCTTTGCCGTGGATTAAGACCTTTGCCGTGGATTAAGTTTTTTGCTATGGTTTAAGGCTTTTGCTCCGGATTAATGATCATTTTGATGTGGGTTCAAGGAATTTTTGCAGTTGTATGGCTTTTGCAGTTGTATGGCTTTTGTCGTGGTTCAAGGAATTTTTGCCCTTGTATAAAGGCTTTTACTGTGGTTAATACATTTTTACAAAATAAAATGTCAGATTAATTAAGCTGGTTATTGAATAATAATGCATTTTGACTTATAATGGTTTTTACAACAAGAAAATGCTCGCTTAATTGTAATCACAAATCTGGGGAAGGAGATTTGGGGAAGGGAGGAGTGAAATGGCAACTTATGTTATATCTGATATTCACGGCGAGTATGATATGTTTATGGAATTGCTGAATATAATTAATTTTCGTGATTCAGATATTTTGTATGTTTTGGGAGATGTATTTGATCGTGGACCTAAACCCATTACTGCATTATTAAAAATAATGGAAATGCCAAATGTAATTTGTATGGTTGGAAATCATGAATATATGGGTTTACCTTGTTTGGAGTTTCTTGTCAGAGAATCGACATCCATAAAAATCAAGGATATGGATGAGGAAACCTTGATGAATTTTAGAACCTGGCAATACAACGGGAGTAGCACAACGATTGAAGAATTTTTGAAATTGGATGAGGAAATCCAATTGGATATAATTGATTTTATTAAGGATTTATCGGTTTATGAACATGTGAGGGTAGGGGATAAAAAGTTTCTTTTGGTCCATGCCGGTCTGGGAAATTAT
>JAILOA010000063.1 GCA_024691065.1 Lachnospiraceae bacterium
TCCTTACCATATTCCCACAAATCGGAAAATGCTTTACTATTCAACAAATCTCCGGCATTACCGGCTTTATTTATAAGAATCTTAATCTTTCTGATTATATTCTTTATCTTTTGACCTGTATTCTCAAAAATCAAAGAAATACGCTCCTTTAAATTTTTAAGAACATTAACCAATGATTTGATTTTATAAGATATACGCGTAAATATCAAGTCTTTTTTTTCTGCCTTTTGATGACCGTGATCGCCCAAAGCTTCATTTTCTTCTTCATCATCCGAAGGATCAATGCTATCTTCTGTCCGTGCCGCCTCTCCTTCAATATCAATACCGTTGGTATACTGCTTTAAATCCGGGGGTTCGGTTCCTTCATCAAATTGCTTTATATCCGGGCTTTCGGTTCCTTCATCATATGAATTCATATCCTTATCAAAGTCCATATCGCTGTTAGTATTATCTGAATCTATGATTTGTTCTATATTTTCTTCCTCTTTTTCTGTCTTTAGAGCCTTATCTCTCTCAGCCCTTTCTTTCGCGGCCTTTTTTTCTGCCTTATCTCTCTCAGCCCTTTCTTTCGCGGCCTTTTTTTCTGACTTTTCTCTGTCAGCCCTTTCTTTCGCGGCCTTTTTTTCTGACTTTTCTCTCTCAGCCTTTTCTTTCGCGGCCTTTTTTTCTGCCTTTTCTCTCTCGGCCTTTTCCTTTGCGGCCTTCTTCTTTGCTATCTTTTCCGCTTTTTCCTCATCCGGAATAGCTTCCTCCGGCTCTCCGTCGGAATTAATCACATCCACAAGTCCATCCGACATCTTTCCTGTAACTTTGTCAGTTACATTGACACCGAACAGTTTTACTTTCAGACCTCTCTTCTTACCGGATATCTTATATACCACCGAAGCTATATATAAAAATAAATGTAAATCAAAAGTAGCATTCAGTTCATTTGTAACTACTCCGTTTTTATTTTGCGGAACCTTTTTAACCTTTACAAAATAACTTGTCGGGCACGCCAAAATAAGCACTATTATTAATAGCACCAATAAAACCAAAAATAAAATTGTAAGACCTAAGATTTTTAAAACCGTTAGTAAAATTGCCATATAACACCTGCCTTACAACAAACTATTCCTCCGAAAAGAAAGCGGTAACCGCCTTCGCACTGATATCCCCATATGCTTCAAGGATATCATTCATAATATCCGCCAAAAGCTCCATACAGGTATCGCGTGAGGCCGCCATACCCACAATCTCCAGGTCAGCCTGATCCAGCTTATAATCCAACCAAAACTGCCCCGCAGAATATATATCCAGGCAATTATCCCCATTTGACGGAAATGTAATTAAATAGAATGAATTCAACGGAACCTTCTTTTTATTGTAATTTTTTACCATCTTAAGGTATTTCTTTAATTTTTTCCCTACCTTTTCATCGGTATAAAATTTTTTGTTCCATATAACCACATTTCCACCTCCTCTGCCTGAATTATTATAAGTAAATAAGTATTTTATTTCGCGCTGCCTGTAAGCATATTGATTTTGATTTTACAAATGCTTATTTCGCGCTGTCTATAAGCATATTGATTGCATTTATACAGGCCTGCTTCTCATTCTCATCATCGCAGGATGAAAGGGAATCCTTAATGTATTCCGCAACTTCCTTTGCTTCTCTGAAAAATACCGGAAGCTTTTCCAGAATCGCAGCCATTATAGCCCTTGCGACCCTCCTGTCACAACCCTTTAATTTTTCCTTGAGCTCATAACAAAAGGCATCTGCATTCTTTAAAATATAATCATTATCAGCTAAGTCAAGCTCATCATTTTCAGTCTTTTTCTCATATTTCTCGCCAAGCGAAATGTCTTCATCGTCGGAAAGCTCCATAAATTCACTTGATCCGGAAAGTTTTGAAATCATATCCAGGGCACGCACTATATCATTCTCTGCCTGATTTTGGGCTGCATCCCCCTTAATACCGAAAGCAGCATAAACATCATCCTTCTGTGCTCCGACTATATGATTAATAACCGAATAAAGCATTTCGGATTGTTCGGAGTTAACCTCCTGCTGTCCGATTATACTATCGAAGAACGGATTCAATGATTCAAGTCTGTCCGCAAACCCATCTCCCTCCGGATTTGTCACATCCCATACATCCGAAGGAGTATCGTTAAACAAAGCATATGTAGCCCTTATAATAATGCTTTCATCGAGATCTTTACTGATCTTTATTCCATAGGAATCCGAAAGACAAATTACATACAATGCATTTATCATACTCATGAGCATAAAGTAAATATCGCTGAGGGATACAAGCTCACCCGTAATAAATTCAAGCCTTTCCTGTAACTCGTCAAATTCATTTTCATTAATTTCCTTGATATTAAGATTTGAAAAGAAATCAACCTCTTCTTCAAACTTATCATAATATGCAAATGCGTGACTGATACGCTTTAAACCTGCGGCTTCCCTTAAGTTATCCAGGAAACCGTCATAAGAGCTTTTTTCAGACCCCTTATAAACCTTGCAACCATCGATAATCAAATCACATAAATGATTCTTTGTCATCCTTATCGGAAGCTGACCGATTACGGATAGAAGCCTTGTATTTACAAGCATATTATCGTCACTTTCAAAAATAAATTCCAAAGTCTGCTTGGTTGCAACATCGTCCGGAACATTTTCATAACTTGTAAAATTGTACTCTAAACGGTTGAATACATATTCATAAATTGAAAATTTATCGGCATATCCGGTAATTATCTCGGAAATTTTTATTATCCTGTTTCTCAATGTAGCGATTCGCTCGAGTATTTCGGCTTTTGAAACGGCCTGAGTTACAGATTCGAAAGAACCCTTATTTTCTGCTGTTTCACCGGCATCTGTTGCTTCGGCATCCTCCGCCACAGCGTTTGCTTCGGCATCCTCCGCCACAGCGTTTGCTTCGGCATCTTCCGCCATAGCGTTTGCTTCGGCATCTTCCGCCACAGCATTTGCTTCGACATCTTCCGCCACAGCATTTGCTTCGGCATCCTCTACATCCGCCTGAGTTGCTGCATTTTCAAATACCAGACTTAGCAAGGTTTCAAACTCGCTAACCTCTTTTTCAGCCTCTTCAAAATATATATTAAGCCCGTCATGCCTAATTTCAGTGAAAGTAAAATGCTCCATAGCAAGCTTAATTGCTGCATTTTTGGTTTGAAGCACCATATATTTAAGACAGGCGCTCTTTATTTCATCCTGTGTGTAATTACGCACCTTTGCGGCTTTGCCACGTTTTTTTCTGCTACCCATTTTTAAATCCTTTTTTTATATTTTATACGTTCTTTGAAGAACACTTTTTATAGTCCGGATGGCCGACGGTCGTTTAACTCCCTTCACATAAAGGTTTTCCGGCCATCGCTTAAATTTCATAATACCGGTCTTCGTATCCGGCCATCGCTTAAATTTCATAATACCGGTCTTCGTATCCGGTCCTCTATACTACTTTATTACCAGGTCTGTATAAGAACCCACTTATCAAACCACTTGAGCCACTTCTCAACATAATGGAAATTAACAGGTGTTCCCGTAAGTACCGGATAGAACATTATGAAGAGAACTATCGCAGCTGCAACATAGATGTAACCTGCGTATTTTGTATATTTAGCCCACTTAAACTTCTTGGTGGCAGAGGTTGCGTCAGTAATCTTCTTCAAGCAATATGCAACCATAATTGTGATGAATGGTACACTTGGGAAGTAGTGATAAATAAATACTACACGGGTTACCAAGAACCAAGGTGCATACTGCGCAAGATATCCTAAAATGAGGAAGCCACATTTTCTCTCCTTCTTGAAAATCCAGAAGTAAAGCATAACAAGGCTTGCAGGAATACCTGCCCACCATACAAGCGGATTACCGAATGCACTGATACCCTCGCGTACGGTATCGGATACAACTCCCGAATAATACCACATTGGTCTGTACATAATAGGCCATTGATACCATTTTGAAGAATAAGGATGGGTTGCATCCAGGCCTGAATGGTAATTATACATTGTCTTCTGCGCTTCAATTACCTTCTGGAAGAAGGTTCTGCCCTCAACACCGTCATTAAACGGTATGTAGGCAAGGCAGTAAATAATTGCAGGAACTATAATAAATACAAGCACGCAGAACAAAACAGTCTTTAATATATATTTAGGGAACTTCTTGATTATATCATCATGAAGTATACCATTCGTGGTGCCCTCAGGATTCTGCGAAGCGTAAATATATTCTCTGAAACGTCTTCCGAATTGAATAAATATAATCACTGCCAGTCCTGCAGCGGAATAGATACCTGTCCACTTGCTGGCAATTCCGAGTCCCATACTCACACCGCAGAGTGCAAGCGGAATAAATGTTTTCTTTAGATCCGTATCATAAAAGCTCATCCGCGTGTATAGATACATAAAGTAATACGAAAGCATTATGAATAGGACGACAAATACGTCGATGGTCGCGATTCTGGTCTGCACAAAGTGCATAAAGTCAAATGAAAACAGTAATGTTGCTATAATCGCATAGTTCGTGTCTTTGAAGAATTTCTTTGCAAAGAAATACATTATAATGACCATAAGAACACCGAAAAGTGTACCCATAAATCTCCATCCGAACGGATTCATACCAAACATAATGATACCGAGTGCCATAATTTCCTTACCTAAAGGCGGATGGGTATTTTCATAACAATATAAACCATGAATCGTCTCGTAGGCTGTTCTTGCATGATATATTTCGTCGAAGTATGTACCTCTTAAATTAGTATGTCTGTCAATAATTGTATCCTGCTCATCGAAAAGAGCCGGGTACTGCTCTGCATTTATAGGAGTTAATAATTTTCCTTCCTGGTCCGAAAATGCAAGCTCTATAATCGAATCCTCACCGGTAGTCGATGCCGGACAAATATATAAAAATCTGGTTGCGATATCAACATCATTTATATTCCAACGGAAAACCGCTCCCGCATCAAACGGATTTTCTTCCGTATAGATATCAACCCAGTTTGTGGCATCGCTTGAAGCCTTTATAAGATACTTTGGATTATTCTTGTAACCAAGATAATCTCTGATTTGCTTAAGGTGAACATCCTGTCCGAAGTCAAGTGTTATAGCACCTTCAGTCACTACAGAATACGGGGTTTCAGGCGCTGTATGGCTTCCAAGATTAGTAAATGCAACTATGGCATAAATAACCGTGATAACACTGACAGCTATGTAATCAACCTTAGTCATCTTTGCAGGAATCTCAGAAGGACGAACCCTTCTTGAATTATCCTTAGGTGCCTTAGAACCAAAGCCTGCCTTCTTTTCCTCCACATATGCGTCAATCTCCGCGAGCTCCTCTTCCGGCTTCATATACATTTTAATCATTACATAAATTGTATATCCGAGATTAAGAAGCATCATAATTCCGACAACTTTAAATACAGGATTTTCGAAGTCGAAATTCTGAGGATCATAGTAGAAAAGTGCATGTCCCATATTGAGGAACACCGATGTTACCGAAGTCACAAAGAGTACCAAAAGCTCTTTACGCGGTCTCATCGCATAAGCAAATAATAAGAATACAACCGCAGGATACATATAACGCTCATGCATACGTACAGAAAGCGTAAATACAGCGATTGCTATAAATGCTCCCATAAAGAAGTATTTTGATTTTGAATTTTTACAACGGAAATTAATAAGAACGCAAACTGCTACAACCAAAAAGATTACCGCTGTTCCCCAGGTCTGACATTTAAGACCCATAAAAATATCATCCTGGCTTCGCCAGTTCTTGCCGATTAATGCCCAGAAATTATAAGCATTTACGCTGGCATAAGGATATGATGTAACCGTGCTTGTGTACTGTTTCAGGGCATAGCTCACACCATAAGGAGCCATAAATAAGAAAATAGAACCTATGGCCAGAATACCGGAACCGGTATGTATACCAAGCCTTTTAAGAAAGGCATTTGTATCCTTTTTAGTAACAAGATTTTCTTTTCTGTTTTTAAGAATTTCATTTACATACGCAAGAAGCACAATCGGTGCAAACATAAGAGACTGTGGCTTCATAAGGATAGCAATCGCATATACGAAATACGAAGGAATAAGCTTATCCTTTACGATGAGATAGCACATCAAAACGATAAAGAACATAAATACAGAGTCTGTCTGACCCCAGATAGTACTATCCAAAAGAATAGGAGGACAAATCAAAAAGAGTGCTGCAAGGATAGCTGCTCCTCTTTCCTTAAACTTCTCTGAAGCAAGCTTATAAAGGAACCAGGCAATACCTATATCTCCAAGCATAGCAGGCATTTTGGTAAGAATTACGCTTGCGGTTCCGGATTGTTCCATCTCGGTAGCGTGACGAATTCCTCCTATTAACCATAAAATGTACATATATCCGGGTGGATAATCCGTAAATGCATCCGATGTATAAAATGCCTTGAATCCGTCATTATAAACCATATCAGCCCAGGCAAAGAAACAGTTCATATCGGTAACATGTCCCTTGTAGCCCTTTACGGAAAGTACAAAAGCAATCATTATCCTAAGTAGCAGCCCCATAACCAGAACTATCATCATGAAGATAAAACCAATTTTCTTCTCCTGCTCTTCGGAAACATTACCACCAAGGGTAAGTTTAATCTTCTTTTTCTTTTTTTCGTTACCTTTTTTCTTTGAGGTCTTGCTTCTTCTGTCGCTTGCCCCGGATGTAACTACCTTTTTTTCTTCAATTTGAACCTTTAAATAGCTGCATACCAATTTATAGGTAAAGAATGTTAAAACTATAAATAATATGCTAAATCCCACTATTGCGTACATTTTTTCTCTCCAATTCTGCTTGTTACTTTTTTATTTTTTATCTTCGTTTCTGAATTTAAAATGTTAATTTCAGGAAGCTTTTCTTCTTTATTTTCCTTATTTTAGGAAACTTTTCTTCCCGAATTCAAGAATACTGATTTATTACTTCATTCCCAATCGATACATTTACTTATGTATATGTGTAAACAAATGATCCGAGCAGTATTCGTAATTACCTTCACATTTGGAGCAAAATCTGAATTCCAAATCCGGATTGTCTGCCTCTGTCCTTCCGCAAACCGCACATCTGTGACGTGTATTCCCCTTTTGAGGTGTGGTTTTTCGTATATATTCCCGTTTTCGCTTACGTTGTTTCCTTGTACCGACCTTATTGTTCCTGAATAACAGGAAGAAAATAAGGAAGTTCAGCAGTGAAACGATGATAGCAACCGCCATTCCGATATAAGCTCTGCCATATTCGGGATAGCCCAACGAAAATGCTTTCACTGCATAGAATATCCACCTTATTATCTCATAACCAAGATATGCTCCGTCGAGCCACGCGAGCCACTTGACCTTGACCGGAATGATACCCCAAATTGAAAGTCCCATATCCGGATAGTACATTGCAAAGGCAAAGAACATTGCCCAGTAAATGTATTGGAATCCGGCATTGTATACGGATACTCCAACAACAAAATATAAAATAAATGCTGCTATTATATTAAGAAGCCATCCTGTTAAGAAGTAAAGATTAAACTTGAACGGCCCCCATATATCCTCTAAGCTGGTACCGAAGAGGTAAATAATATTGCAGGAGAAAAAGAAGAATATTGCATTTAATATAAATCCTCCCGCTCCAAGCGAAGAAAAGCCGTAGGGTTCTATCAGATAGGTTACAAGTCTCCACACCTGGCCTCTAAGTACTTTAGCTATATCAAGACACAGGAAGTTATAATAAATCGCTCCATCCTGATAAAGTCCTATCACGGCACCTGCAATGTAGATGACCAGAAAGTATCGTATCAGACCGTTAATTGCATACTTCCCGTACTTCCTCTCCAGCTTGTCCAAAAATTTATTCATAATATCACTCTTTCAATAAAAT
>JAILOA010000104.1 GCA_024691065.1 Lachnospiraceae bacterium
TAGTTATCCACAATTAGTCAAGATAAAAAAATTCATCCACCGGATTGGAATGTGGAAAAAAATAGTTAAAAAAAAAACAAAAATACAATATTGTGTATAAGTTGGAAGAATTCAACCAAATTCATCAACATTTTGTAGATAAAATGTGGATTATTTCAATATTTTGTTAATAACTAATTTTTGATATTATATATAAGAAGAAAAATGATTACAGAAATCCTTTAAATTAAAGGTTTTTTTAAAAAAAGAGGTTGACTATTTTTAAAAATGCGTTTATAATACGACTTGCACGTTATGTTTTTTAGTAAACGAATGTAATTTTTTAGGAGGTTTTATAGATATGAAAATGACGTATCAGCCTAAAAAAAGGCAGAGAGCTAAAGTTCATGGATTCAGAAAAAGAATGAGTACTGCTAACGGCAGAAAGGTTCTCAGTGCCAGAAGGGCTAAAGGCAGACATAAGTTAACTGCTTAATATTATTTATAATAAGTTAGGTCGCAGCTTTGTGACCTTTTCTTATTATTAATATAAGATTTTTTAGAACAATTAATTTATTGTAGTTATTTACATATTAAGGAATAATTGTGTTTGAATCAATAAAAAAGAACGACGATTTTCTTAAAGTTTATCATAATGGGAAGTCCTATGCTAACAGATATCTGGTAATGTACTTGTTGAAGACAGGTGAGGATTATAACAGGTTTGGTATTACTGTAAGTAAAAAGGTTGGAAATAGTGTAGTAAGGCATAGGGTTAAGCGACTGATCAAAGAAAGTATCAGGCTTAATATGGATTTTGTAAAAAATGGGTATGATATAGTAATTGTTTCGAAAAAGAGTGCTAAAGGGTTAAATTATGCACCTATTGAAAGTGCTTATTTACATTTATGTAAACTACATCATATTCTTATAGATAGAGAATAAAAGTATGGCTAAATTATTTATATTTTTAATTAAATTTTACCAGAAGTATTTATCTCCCTTAAAAGGAAGACCTACTTGCATTTTTACACCAACATGTTCTGAATATGCAATTCAGGCATTCCGCAAATATGGCTTTTTTAAGGGATTTTTTTTGTCTGTAAAAAGAATTTTAAGATGTCATCCTTTTAATAAAGGTGGATATGATCCGGTTCCATAATGTATTATTTTGTAAGTGTTATACTTTACATATGTGTTATATTAATATAAAATAGTTGTTATATAGAAATAACTATTGATTTTAGATTGTGAGGAAAGATGTATTTTACAGAGGGATTAGTTTATTTTACTACGTACCAGGGATCAATTTTAGGACCAATAGCTAGAGTTTTAGGAAAAATATTAGAAGGTATTTACTTTGTTTTATCCAAAGTAGGGATAGAGAATACCGGACTTTGTATCATTTTATTTACATTTTTGATTAATGCTGTAATGATTCCTTTACAGATCAAGCAGCAAAAATTTACAAAGATGTCTTCAGTAATGAATCCTGAAATTACTGCGATTCAGAATAAATATAAAGGAAAAACCGATCAGGAGTCACAGAGACTTATGAATTATGAGATGCAGGCTGTATATCAGAAATACGGTGTTAGTCCTGCAAGCGGATGTCTTCCGATGCTTATAACTTTTCCTATTATATTTGCATTGTATCGTGTAATTTATAATATACCTGCTTACGTACCTCAGATTTATGATATTTATGAGGGACTTGCAAATAATATTATTGATGCGGGAGCTACAGTAGAGAGCTTAAAGGAATATATCACTGTTAATACATATGTAGTAACTAATGCGGTTAAAGGGGCTGCAAATGATCCTACAAATGTAAATTATTTCATTGATATACTCTCACAATTTACTCCTACTACATTTAAAAAACTTGCTGAGGATTATCCTAGACTTGCATCACAGATTGATATAGTATCCTCAGATGTTAAGCATATTAATTCATTCCTTGGACTTAATATTGCTGATACACCTAGACTTAAATCAGTAAGCGTACTTATTCCGCTTGTATCATTAATTACACAGTTTATCAGTCAAAAGCTTACTACTGTTAATACCAATAATGATAAGTCAAGCGGTGGTGCCGGAGCAGCTGAGACTACACAGGCTACTATGAAAGCTATGACAAATGTTATGCCTTTCGTTTCGGCAGCTATGTGTTTTATGTTCCCGATAGGTGTTGGTATATATTGGATCGCCGGTAACATTTTCAGAATCATTCAGTCATTGGCTATTAATTTATATTTTGATAAGCATGATTATGATAAGGAAATGTCTAATAATATTGAGAAATCAAAGAAGCGTATGGCAATGATGGGCCTTGATGAAAAGAAGATTAATGAGATTACAAGCTCAAAGAATACTTCTAATAAGAATGCTTCTAATAATAAAAATGTAAATACAGAGGATAAAAAGGAAAAGAAGAGTATCAGTAGTTATTCTTCATCCGTTAATAACTCTGGCAATAAAAAGAAAAAAGCTAATAATGTATCGACAGAAGAATCAGTTGATAAAGCTGATAGTAGTTCGGAATCATCGAAAGATTCTTCTGCTTCAAAGGGTTCTATTGCATCCTATGCTAATTATATGAGCAAGGATAAAAAATAATAAAATTGAATGGAGGTTATTTATGTACGAATGGAAAGAGTATTCCGCAAAAACTGTTGAAGAAGCTATTACTAATGCATGTGTTGATTTAGTCGTATCCAGAGAAAATATTGATTATGAAGTTGTTGAAAAAGGATCAACAGGATTTTTCGGAATTCACAGCAAGCAGGCTGTAATCAAGGCCAGAATCAGAAAAGAAGGGGAAAATACTGTTAAGGCCGAGAAAAGCGAAGAAGTAGGAAATGTAAGTACAGAGGAAAAAGACGTTGTTGAGACAACTGTTGAAAATGTAGCATCTCAAGCTTCTGAAGATAATTCAAATAAAGTTGTTATTTCAGAAGATGAAGCAAAAGCAAAGGTTGATACATTTTTAAAAGATGTTTTCGGTGCAATGGGTATCAATGTTGTTATTGAAATTACATCAGAGTTTGGTGAAGAAGAGAAAGTTCTTAATGTTAATCTTACAGGTGATGAGATGGGAATTCTCATAGGTAAGAGAGGTGGAACACTTGATTCACTTCAGTATTTAGTAGGACTTGTTGTTAATAAAAATTCTGTTGATTATATTAAGGTTAAACTTGATACTGAGAATTATCGTGAAAGAAGAAAGGCTACTCTTGAGAATTTAGCTAAGAATTTAGCTCAGAAAGTTAAGAGAACTCACAGACCGGTATTCTTAGAGCCGATGAATCCTTATGAGAGAAGAATTATTCATTATACATTGCAGAGTGATGAATATGTTGAAACTCATAGCGAAGGTGAAGAGCCTTACAGAAAAGTTGTTATTACAATGAAACCTGGTGTTCGCTATAATAATTATAGAAAGAACAATTATAACCGCGGTAAATACGGTAACAACAGAGGTGGTTACAAGAAGGGCGGATATAACAAGGGTGGTTATCGTAAGAATTATAACAATAATTATAAGAAATATGATAACAAGCAGAATGAAGAAAAAACTGAGAATAATTCAGAAAATTAATTAGAACTTATTTTGAATTTTAAGAAAATATACAGGTCTTGACATTAGATATTATCTATTTCGGGACCTGTTTTTTTTGAACGTAGGGTAAGGAATATTTTGAAAAATGATGTTTGGTGTTTGAAATTATTATAGTAAAATGATGTTTGAGATTTAGGATAAATTTTGAAAATTGATGATTGATGTTTGATTTTATATATATAAAAATGATGTTTGATATTTTAGTTTTATTTTGAATTTTATTTTTATGAAAAAGGTGCAGTTATGATAAATGATATGGATACAATTGCTGCAATATCCGGTGGAATGGGCGGTGCAATTGGCAAAATTAGAATCAGTGGTGAAAATACACTTGATATAGTAGGAAAAATTTTCCGAAATTTTAGTTACATTAATAAAAAATTGAATACTGATTTATCTGAAGAAAATCATTTGGATAATGTGCATTTTGAGAATTCAGATGATAAAAATTTAGATGAAAAAAATTCGGGCGATAAAAATTTAGATACTAAAAATCCGGACGATAAAAATTTAGATACTAAAAATCCGGGCGATAAAAATATAGATTCTAAAAATTTAGATGAAAAAAATTTAGATGAAAAAAATTTTGATGAAAATAATTCGGGCAATAAAAATATAGATACTAAAAATCCGGACGATACATTTTCAAATTATGATTGGGATTTTGAATATTTCCATAATAAGGAAAGTCATACAATTCATTATGGTTATATAGTTGATGATGATGAAAATGTAATTGACGAAGTTTTGGTGCTTTTGATGAAGGCTCCGAAAACTTATACCAGAGAGGATGTTATTGAAATTGATACCCATGGTGGAATATATTCTCAGCAGCAGATTATGAAAGCCCTGGTAAATAATGGTGCCAGGATTGCGGAGCCCGGTGAATTTACGAAACGTGCATTTTTAAATGGACGAATAAATTTGTCAGAGGCCGAATCTGTAATGGATTTGATAAATTCCGATAATGAGTATGCTTTGAAAAATTCATTGAAGCATTTGGAAGGAAAATTTGGAAATATAATTTCCAAGCTTCGTAAAAGTATGTTGGATGATATGAGTTTTATAGAAGCAGGACTTGATGATCCTGAACATATTGATATTGAAGGTTTTACAGGTGAGCTTTCCGAAAAAATTGATTCATATATT
>JAILOA010000124.1 GCA_024691065.1 Lachnospiraceae bacterium
TACCGCTGCATTTGCATTGGATTTATCTTCCGGTGTATATAGAGACGCTCTTGATGAAAATCTCTCGGATAAGCTTTCTTCCTATGGATATATGCAAATCTATGATACAAGCAACTTTGGCGGTTATCAGTTTGCCCAGAGAAAGGATGAGACAGGTTCCACAATCTTTTACAAGATAAAAGGCAGGGCTGTACTCGGTGTAAAAAAGATTTATTTTAATAAGAAAATCAAATATGCGATTTTCATTACATTCCAGGGTACAAATATATCCAATATGGTAAATGATGCCGACAATGATACCATCATAAATGCACCGACCGATTCGGCGGTTTATCTTATGAACAGGGATAAAAAGCTTGTATCCAGGCAGTTACATTATAAATACGATTCAAGAGGTATAAATCGTGGATTTGGTAAGATAGTGGATAAATTCTACGATAACTCAAGTAATTACAGATTTTTGATAGATAAAAAGAAAGTTTCTCTGAAAGATATATTTAAGGATCTCGGAAAAGAAGACAGTAAATACAGGCTTATTGTTACGGGCTTCGGTGCCGGTGGTACCATGGCAGATATCCTTGTTGGTGAAAAGCTTACCGGCGAAGCAGGATATGAGAAAAATGTAGCGGCCTATACCTTCGGTGCTGCCGGCTGTTTGAGTAAAGACAGGGCGGTATCGGAAACCAATATGGAAAAAGTTACAAATTATCCTTTTTATACCAATATATTTAACTTTGTAAATGCTGATGATTATACGATAAACCTTTGCGGTGACGGGATGATGGGACAGCAGGTTATATTTACTCCGGATTTATCTTTCAGACGATATTATTATGATAACAATAAATATTCCGGACAGCTTTCTACGTGGTGGAATAGAGTCGATAATGCAATTAAAACCGATAATATAGCTCATAGATATAAGGTTTACAAGGCTTGTCTTGAACGCTTCAGAATCACTCTGGCGAGAAATTATGGATATAATTCTGTTACCAATAATTATTGGCCTCATACAGCATATCTTACAACCAATTGCTTCAGATATTTTAATGGAATTGTTGTTGCCGATAATGGAGTACTTGCAAAGAATGGTGTTAAGACCCAGATTAGGGTTAAGACTATAGAATAATTAAATTCACTCTTGCCGGATTGGCAAGGGATTTAAAACAGCGAAAGCTGACAAAAAAGGGCTGAGTTTATATCAGCCCTTTCATTATGTGTACATTTACATATTTTTCGGTATCATTAAGTTCTAAAACACATTCATCAATTAATGGAAGCAGAATATGCTTTGGGAGAATATTAACGGTTGTTTTGACATCGATTACAAAATTTGCTCCGGTATCAAATATATCCGAGATAATTCCGATTTGCTTCAATTTGTTGTCGGTATCTGAAGTATTACCGTTGTTTGCGCTATTATCGGAGGTTATGTTGTCATTAGAATCTGAATTTACTGACTCATTGCCAACATTTGTATTTACAGATGAACTTTCAGAACTTGAAATATCAGTTCCGGTTGTTTCGAATTTGTTTTCTGATTTTGTCTTGTTTCGATTTCTGTAACGCCTGTTTTTAGCATCTTTCTTTTTTTCAAGTATTTCTGCGATGATTTCATCAAGATTATCCGCATAGACCGGTGCATTTATCATATCAGCTATATAGAATTCATCTTCTTCGAGCGGGATAGCATTCTCGCGGTCGATAAGTAAATCCATTCCTTTAAATTTCTCGATTTGATTAATGTTATCAAATTCTTTAAATCCCATTATTACCATATTTTTAAAAAATGAAACCGATTGGGGATGAACCTCCATGTAATTATTATTTCCGGTGTCTATATAGACGCTCTTAAGCTTTTTAAAGCGGTTTACATCATCGGTTGTAGGATAAACCTTAACCTGTCCACGTAAACCATGTGTATTGGCTATAACACCAACTCTAAAATAATCCTGCATAAATAATTTCCTTTCTAATAATTGATATTTATAAAATAGTCTTGATTTGAAAAAATAGTCTTGATTTGAAAAAAATAGTCTTGATTTGAAAAAATAGTCGGGATTTGTAAAAATAATCTAAATTTTAAAAATAGTCGAAATTTGTTAAAATGGTTTGAATTTGTAAAAACAGTCTCAATTTGTAAAATCCCCGGGAGGCTTAATTGGGAATATTAATATTATTAATTATCAGTCCTTGTTAAACAAGCCCTTCCGTAACCCCCATGCCTACATTTGGATGATAAATTGAATAAACCAGGTCAAATGCAAAGGCCGCAATTAAAATGATGCAAATCAAAGCACGAATTTTTCTTGGGATTTTAGCTAATAAATTATCGGCTACAGGTGCGATAAAATAGGTCATTGCAACACCTGCAAGTCCGAATACCAATAGTCCTTCAAGACAAACTCTGCCATTTATATTCATAAAATATCCTGTATAGTCCCACCATTTTTTGTCAAAAAGAACTTCTAAAAGCCAATGTGCGGAATATTCCACAAGACCGCAAACGGTAAAGGTTCCGGCAAACATAAGCCCCGGATTTTTCCTGAGAGGCTTTAGTACATAGATTATTATTAAGCCACCAACGCCGTAAATAGGGAGCCACGGGCCATTCATAGTACCTCTGTTAACAAATATACCTTCATTTATGAGATAGAAGAATACTTCCCAAACCCATCCAATCAATGAGAAAAAGAAGAAAAATAATATAAATGTATTGCCGCCGTAAGGTCTTTCCCAATCAGTGGAAAGCCAGTCTCTTCTTGAGATAAATGGACTTGGACAATATTCATCGGGATAATAATAAGCACCGTTTGTATTCATAAACATTATGTCATCTATGAATAAATCATATGGATCTTCAGGTGATTCTTTGTCCTCTGATTTTGAAATCCCTGTTTTCTTCAGAATAGTATTATTATAATTCTCAATGTTTTCAATAAGATCAGCGGTTTTAACACCCACAACCGAGTTGTTAAGAACGTCCTTTGTCTTTTCGATTGTAAGGTTAATCTTATCAGAGACCTTATTATACCGTTCATAATAAAGTTCTGTCATTTCATAAATATTCTCGGTAAAATCAGCATATTTTTCAGACAAATCATTATATTTTTCTGTAAGCGGATTTGTTTTTTCTTCAGAAAGTGTGAGCATTGTGTCTGAAGTGTTTTCGGTGTTTTTTGTGTCGGAAGAATTGGAATTAGTGTCTGTTGCGTGTTCATTCAGGGTGCCGGATTCTGCAGTGTCTGATGTGTGTTCATTCAGGGCGCCGGATCCTGCAGTGTCTGATGCGTGTTCGTTCAGGGCGCCGGATCTTGCAGTGTCTGTTGCATGTTCATTTTGGATACCGGATCCGGAGGACTTTGCATCTTTTAACGGAACCTTAATAAGTCCGCAGGCTTTATTTCTAACAAATGAATAGACCTCCGCAGAGGCACATTCCTTAAATGCATTTGAAAAGAAGAGGGACGTCATGTCCATGGTAAATTTATCTAAAAGTGAAATAGGTAAAAATGATAAATCGAGAAGAAAATAATTTCTCTTATTACCGTTTATAATTTGTTTTGAAAGTAAAAATGCATCTTTTGAAGAGATGTTAGGATTTTCAGCTAGTATATAAGGAATCATCCTGTATTGATAATATTTTATGATTCCACCTACGATTGTAAGATTCCAGAGAGATTGGTAAATGGACCTCTGAAGCATAATTTTTGCTACATTTTTCGTGGTGCCTGTAATATATATAAATAAAATCCTGTCTGCTTTTGTTTTGCTATAGCTTCTGTGTTCCAGGAAATATCGGCATCTGCCGACGATGATTACATTTTTTACAAAAATCCAAATAAAGGCCGAGAGCAATATCATAAAGAAGATAGTAATTGAATTTGCGACTTTACCTTTAAATAATATTTGATTTACACCATTTATAATGCCGAATATCAGTGAACCTGAAGCAGTTATCTGGTTAACGAATACAGAAAAATAACCTTTTGTATATTTCTGCCCTTTTGTAGATGTTTTGGTATTTACATCCACAATTTCCTGATTATTAAGTATTTCTTCAATGATTTTTGAGTTTGATTTGATGCTGTTTGTAAGAAGCATAGTGCTGTCAATGTCACTGCTCCAATCATTTGAATGAGAATAACCGCCTACAACTATGAAGCTTACGATAAATACGATGATTATATTCATAAAATAGTGGGTTTTTAATGCTTTGAATGCATTTTTCCATATATATTTAATACTAAACATAATAAAATATTTCGGATTATTAATCTGATCCTTTCTGTTAGATTCATATGGTGTCAAGAAGACTCGATTTACCTTATAATATTATACAAATTAAGGTTGTATAATTCAAGTTATTATTTTTTAAGAGGACTTTACATTTATATTATTTTAAGTTAATCTATAGTACGGAATTATTATATTGATGAATTTATCAGTTAATCTATAGTACGGAATTATTATATTGATGATTTTTTTTGATTATAATCCGGAAGGTAACACGATAATTAGATAAATTTAAGTTATTTTTGAAATTGTAAAGAAATTTTGTTGACAAAACTGAAATTTTAATATATACTCGATAATGTTTGTTGAAAGGGGAGTTATTATGGCATTTGAAAATTTATCCACAAAACTTCAAAATGTATTCAAAAACCTTAAAAGCAAAGGCAGATTAACCGAAGCCGATGTTAAGGCGAGTTTAAAGGAAGTTAAGCTTGCACTTCTTGAGGCAGATGTTAACTTTAAGGTTGTTAAAAAATTTATAAAGTCAGTGGAAGAGCGTGCCATAGGTCAGGATGTTTTGACAAGCCTCTCTCCGGGACAGATGGTTATTAAAATCGTTAATGAGGAAATGATTAGCCTGATGGGCTCTGAAACAACAGAGCTAAAGCTTAATCCACCGGGAGAACTTACGGTTATATTGATGGCAGGTCTTCAGGGTGCCGGTAAAACAACTACTACGGCAAAGATTGCCGGTAAGCTTAAGTCAAAGGGCAGAAAACCTTTACTTGTAGCCTGCGATATTTACAGACCGGCTGCTATTGAACAGTTGCAGGTCAACGGTGATAAGCAGGGTGTTCCTGTGTTTTCAATGGGAACCAAGAACAGTCCTGTTGATATTGCGAAAGCCGGTATTCTTCACGCAGAGAAGAATGGCATGGATGTTGTTATTCTCGATACCGCCGGTCGTCTTCATGTAGATGAGGACATGATGGTTGAGCTTGAACAAATCAAGGATTCGGTTCCGGTAACCCAGACAATTCTCGTTGTCGATGCGATGACAGGTCAGGATGCCGTAAATGCAGCGAGTGCATTTAATGAGCGTATTGAGATTGATGGTGTTATCCTTACCAAAATGGACGGTGATTCCCGTGGTGGTGCCGCACTTTCTGTTAAGGCTGTCACTAATAAGCCTATTCTCTATGTAGGTATGGGCGAGAAACTTTCTGATTTGGAGCAGTTTTATCCGGACAGAATGGCATCCAGAATTCTTGGTATGGGTGATGTGCTTACCTTGATTGAAAAAGCTGAGGCTGATCTCGATAAGGAAAAGGCTATCGAACTTTCAAAGAAGCTTAAAAAGAATGAATTTGATTTTAATGATTTCCTTGATCAGCTTGCCCAGGTTAAGAAGATGGGTGGTTTATCATCGATTTTAAGTATGCTTCCGGGTATGGGATTACCTGAAGGTTTGGAAGTTGATGATGACATTTTTAAATCAACGGAAGCAATTATTCATTCTATGACTCTTGAAGAAAGATCTAATCCTCAGATTATCAATGTTTCGAGGAAAAATCGTATTGCCAAGGGGGCAGGTGTTAATATTGCCGAAGTTAATAAGCTTATGAAGCAATATGAGCAGAGCAAGAAGATGATGAAGCAGATGAATTCTGCGATGAAGGGCAAGGGAAAGAAGAGACGCGCTATGTCTAATCTTTTCGGAGGCGGAAATCCTTTTGGATTCTAATTGTTTTTAAAGCAGTGATAAGTTACGGTTGGCTTTGATTATTTTATTTGGTATTATCGAAGATCGATACATTTATATGATTCGACTTCGTAATATATATATTATTTATTATTTAAAAAATTTGGAGGAAAAAAAAGTGGCTGTTAAGTTAAGATTAACCAGAATGGGAAAGAAAAAATCACCTTTTTATAGGGTTGTAGTTGCTGATGAAAGAGCACCAAGAGATGGTAGATTTATAGATTCTATTGGAATTTATGATCCTAAGCAGGAGCCAAGCTTATTTAAGGTAGATGAAGAGAAGGCTAAGCAGTGGATTGCTAATGGAGCTAAGCCTACAGAAACTGTTGGTAAACTTTTAAAGCAGGCTGGTATCATGTAATTAGTAATAATGACTTTATGTTATTATCACTTTATTAAATGATTATTGGTCAGATTGTGAGGCGTTATTATGAAGGAACTCGTAATAGTTTTAGCTAAATCCCTCGTAGATAATCCTGATCAGGTAGTTGTAGAAGAAACAGAGACGGAGAATGATATTACTTTGCGCCTTAAGGTAGCAGACGAGGATATGGGTAAGGTTATTGGTAAGGGTGGTAGAATTGCAAAGGCAATTCGTACTCTTGTAAAGGCCTCTGCCTTTAATAATGAAAAGAAAATCTATGTTGAAATCGGCGACGAGAAGACAGAAGATTAATTTTGCAAAAGATTTAAATCTTTGCAAATAATTATAAAGAAGCCCCATGGATAGGGTGTTGATTTTCCTATCTTTGGAGCTTCTTTTGTTTCTTTGTTTATTATTTATCTGATGAAATTTGAACGTGGCGTATATGTCTTTTATTAGATAGGGTTATATTTACTTTTGTAATCTTAGATGGGGTTATATTTACTTTTGTAATCGGGCATGATAGTGCACTGCGTTTATTGGTATATGTTTATTGGTATATAATGAGTCGGATTAAAGAATGTCTGACTTAATAAGGATTTATTATGAATTTTTATTGTATGACTTTGTTTCCGGAAATGATTGAAAATGCATTTTCAACCAGTATCACCGGGAGGGCTTGTAAAAACAACCTTTTAAGTATGGAAGCCATTAATATAAGGGATTATGCGGGAAATAAGCATAACAGGGTTGATGACTATCCATATGGGGGTTCCGCAGGGATGCTTATGCAGGCTGAGCCTGTCTATCGCTGTTATCAGGCTGTTCTTCGGAAAATAATGCATTCGGATGCGCCGGGTGATGAAAATATTGATGTTTCGGGTGCGCCGGATGCTGAAAATAATGACATTTCTTTGGTAAAAAAGAAAGTCAGGGTTATATATACAACTCCGATCGGGGAGGTGTTTACCCAAAAGAAGGCCGAGGAACTCTCGAAAGAGGAAAATTTGATTTTCCTATGCGGTCACTATGAAGGGATTGATGAGAGAGTTATAGAGGAAATTGTTACCGATTACATTTCCATAGGGGATTATGTACTGACCGGTGGCGAGCTTCCTGCATTGGTTATGATGGATTCTATCGCAAGACTTGTTCCGGGAGTGCTTAACAATACGGTATCTGCAAGGTATGAGTCACATTCGGACGGGCTACTTGAATATCCACAATATACAAGGCCTGAAATCTGGCGTGATAAAAAGGTGCCGGAAATTCTTCTTTCGGGACATCATAAGAAAATTGCGGAGTGGTATAAGGAACAGGCAATTGAGAGAACCAGGAAATTCAGACCTGATATGTATGAAGCATGGGTTAAAAATAATCCGGAAGATAAATAATTATCATAATAATGTTTGATTAAAATAATTCGGGAGATAAATAGTTCTAACGACGATGTTAATTAAACAATTTTGAAGATAAACAGTTTTAACGATGACGTTTAAAAAAATTCTGAAGTTGATATATTTTCACGATAATGTTGAATGAAAATAATTGTTAATAATACATTTAATATAATTAACTTTTAGGAAATATATTAAGATTTTCTGAGTTTTCGCTACATTTCCTTTATAAAAAAATATCATTATGTTAGACTTTTATTCGCAGGGTTAATTACCCTGCGTTTTTGTTTCAAAACCATTTTTCTTTATTGAATTTAATCAGGGGTGTGAGCTTGATTAAATGCAATAAGGGTAATGTAAAACATGCATATGTATTGACGAAAGTGAGGTAATGTAATGAGAAACTTAAGTAACATTTTTAAGAAAAAGGCTTTACTTAGAGGAGTAAGTATGATTTCTGCCTTAGCGCTTGTTTTTACAGGTAATGTTATTCCTGAGGGGAAGGCTGATGCTGATGCTGCAACAGTTGTTGAAATAAGAACCGCCGACGAGCTTAGAAAAGTTGGTGCCAGTCTGGATGCAACTTATATTCTTATGAATGACATTGATCTTTCAGATACCGTATACGGCGGCGCACATACTAACGAAGGTGGATGGGTTCCTCTTGATAACTTTAACGGTACCTTCGATGGAAACGGCTATACCATTAAAAATTTGAACATTTATGCAAATGCAAATTTAGAAGAATATGAAGAGTATAACCTAGCTCTTTTTAAGAGTATTGACAGGGATGCAATAGTTAAAAATCTTAATATTCAGGTTAATATCAGTAAAGCTTCAAGCTTTGATGATAAGTTTGGTGCCATAGCTGGTTTTAATAACGGACATATTGAGAATTGTCATGTTTCAGGTGAGATTGCATGTAATCTTACAGCAGATCAGCTTACAAATCCTGATTATGATTTTGATGATGTTACAGATTCCGAAAGGGTTAGAATCGGTGGTGTTGCAGCAAGAAATCAAGGTACTATCAAAAACTGCTACAGTAACATTAATATAACCACAAATAATCCTGCTGCCTATGTAGGTGGTATTACAGGCGGTAATGCCGGCGGTGATAGCTATGATTCCTACAATACGGGTAAGATTTCAGCCGATAATAC
>JAILOA010000125.1 GCA_024691065.1 Lachnospiraceae bacterium
ACCAAAGTAATATTTCTGGGCTTTGACGGATCCTTTTTAATATACCCCTTCTTTTCAAGCGTTACAAGATGCGCATGCACCGAAGAAGTAGACTTAAGATTTACATTATTGCAAATCTCCCTGACCGAAGGAGCATAATTCTTCTCCGAAATCTCACTCCTGATAAAATCAAGAATCTGCTTCTGCTTAACACTCAGTTGTCTATCCTTATTCATATATCCCCCAAAAAACAAGAACATCTCTTTGTGACATTTTTATTTATCTTTAAATATATAAGACTCAAACAGGAAATTCAGTGGCAACAACATGTTCGCTTTATTTCATAAATACAAACGAAAGAAAATCAAACATATCCCTATTGGCAAACAAATCCTTACACCAATTCTTATATCCGTTTACAACCTT
Source organism: Lachnospiraceae bacterium (assembly GCA_024691065.1). Taxonomy (GTDB): domain Bacteria; phylum Bacillota; class Clostridia; order Lachnospirales; family Lachnospiraceae; genus JAEEJA01. The sequence continues at coordinate 406 of JAILOA010000125.1, forward strand.
CATATAAATAGCATGCCTTCCGGTAAGCTTCTTAACCTTACCCTTTACAACCTTAGATTCCTTGTTAAAATCAAGCTCTCCAATCAGATTCTCATCCTTCACCTCATCGACAAAAACCTGCACCTTACCGTAACACCCGCGAGGAATAATATTTAAAGCCAGATACATATAATCATCCTTCGTATAATCCTCACCGAAATCAAAATATTTCCAACCGAAAATCGAACCCTCTTTTATGTTTATAATCGGCCTTGTAAATATATCATACTCGGTAATCATAAGATCCTCATTTCCCTTAAGCACGCAGGCAGTCTCCGCAGGCGTTATATTGTAAGGGTTAAGCGACTCCTCAAAACCAAGTGATGTCATCTCAACAGTCGGGATACTTCCGTCCGGCAATACATTTATCTTTTCTACACAGGCACGCCTGGATGTAATACTTCCGTCCGTCATTCTATGATAGAAAATGTACCATTGTCCCTTTATGTTCACGATGGAACCGTGATCATTTCCACCCGGATAATCCTCACCGTTTGACACTATGTAACCTCTGTAGGTAAATGGACCGCGCGGGCTGTCAGCCGTCGCATAAGCAAGCCTGTTACCGTTCTTCGGAGAATAAATAAGATAATAGGTATTACCAATCTTACGTGGCGAGCAGGCCTCAAAAAACTCGAACGGCTCTTCAACCGGAATAATATCCGTCAGGTAGGTTTCATTTATTACCTCATACATATTTTCAGGATTTAATTCACACATATATGATCCAAGGAAACCGCAGTAAACATAGACTCTGCCGTCATCATCCACAAGAACTCCCGGATCTATAAATGTTCCGTTATCATAATGGTCCTTAATGTCATATTTGTAAGTAGAGATGAATTCAAACGGGCCCTCAGGTCTGTCGCTTACTGCAACACAGCCCTTTGACTCCAATATATAAGCATAAAGATAATACTTTCCGTCCTTTTCAACTACGTCCGGAGCGTAAAGTTCCTTCCCGGAATAATCCACGTCGATATTTTCTCCGGATTTACTTCTGGTTTTAAATGCATCGCCGTGGCATACCCATTGATTCAGGTTATTTAACGGTGCGGACCAAACCTTTAATTTGTAATCGCAAAAGCAATCGGAACCGACTCTGTCATGAGAACCATAGACATAAATTCGGTCTCCGAACACTCTCGGTTCTCCGTCCGGTATATATTCCCAATTAGGTAAATATGGATTAGCCATAATGTCTCCTTTTCATTATCAATCATTAATAAGCTTATTGTTACATAACATAAAGATTAACGGTGAATTCCAGTAAACTGTGATTTCATTACATGAAAAACTTTGTTCATTATCAGCATATCTCTTTGCATTCGGAAGCTCGGCGAGAACACCCTTTGCATAAGGATCCTCCAAGTTACTGTCAACACCGCCTACAATCATACCCGGCATAGTCTGCTCCAAAGCCTGTGATGGTCTGTGATGTGTATGCTCAGGTGAAAGTGTACCGAATCCGGTCACAAAACAGTATCCGGTTGCATTTCTACCAAGACAGTAATCAATGGAATATTTTGACATCTGATTTGCCTGTATCTCATCAAGCGGACACTCCGGAAGACTTGTATCATCGCCCATTGTTTCGGCAATATAATCTCTCGCAATGCTTGCAAGTGAAATAAGCATTCCTTCATTTAAAACAGTCATATTTGAACCCCAAGGATAAACACCATCCTCGATTGAAACATTGTATTCTGTAGTCTTTGCTCTCTCCAGTGCCTCATTTGCATCATCATAGAATTCTTCAAGAATCATTTTATGAAGCTTAGGCTTATTTGCATGTAGTATCTCGGATTTTGCGGCATCAAATGCACCGTAATAACCCATACTTGCCCATCCAAGACCTGCTGTTGCACTATCGCTTGTGCAAAGCTCTTTAATAACCTTTGCATATTTCGGATCTGTAGTACATGTATACAATTCAACGGCCGCAAAGAACAATTCATCATTTCCGTTTCCGTCAGGGTACTCACCTGTAACTACTCCCGGAGGATTCTTGAAACCTATTATCTCATCGCCCTTCTTTTCCAGAAAATCATAACTCTTCATAGCTGCCTCTAAGCACTTAGAAGCATACATTTCATCAACCTCTGCAAATACACGGGATGCCATTGCCATAACTGCCGCAAAATCACCTGTTGCAGTCTTTGAAACCTTGCAAACTATAAGCTCATCTGTTTCCTCCTCAGGCATAACGGTTTCAGGGAATACAGCGCAGGTTACCTTGTGATAAACACCGCCCTCCTTATTCTGCATCTTAAAGAGCCAGTCAAGCTCATATTTAGCCTCATCAAGGATGTCAGGGATACCGTTTCCGCTCTCAGGTATTCCTATATTATCATTTTCGACAGCATCAGTACCGTTAAATAATTCATATGTAAGCAATAAATCAGCTACGGCCTTTGCACCCGAAACTACATATCTTCCGTAATCTCCTGCATCATGCCAGCCGCCGGAAACATCGATTTTCTTCTTGGTTCCGTAAATTGTAGCCTTCTCTGTATGACATTCAGGGTGCTTAAAATCACCTGCAAACTCTTCGGTGAGCTCGCATCCGCATCTCTGGAGATAAAGCATCTTAACAGCCGCCTGTACCGCATCATCATAAATATTATCATCAATCGTAAATTCATAGGACTCGGTTCCGTCCCCGGTAACCACCTTATATGTACCGGCCTCTTTAACCTCCGAGAAATCAGCCAATGTAAATGTTTCGCCCGTATATTTTTCATCGCTGACTTCGACCTTAGTGGAGGTAGACTTGTAAACCTCATCCCCGCTCTCTGCATTTACAACCGAGAACTCAGTTTCATCAATATCACTAAGAATCGCGGTCTTGGTATCATTTATTCTATATCCAACCTGATTTAATTTGATAGGATTTATCTCAGGTCCCTCCTCAGGCTTAACCGCATTGCTGTCATCAATCAGATAAAGCGCAATATTATCAAATGTCATGGTATGCTTTTCAACGTCGGTATTTTTGATTCCTGCGTCCTTCATCGCCTGAATAAGTCCCAGGTTAAAACAGAAACGTGGGGCCGGATCGGATTCCTCTTCCATAGTAAATTCAGTACTTACATGAGTAACCTCATCCTTTGCGGTAACAGTCTCCATAGCATAAGCATGATAATCACCACTGTTAATCTGAACTCTCCAGTCAAAATCACGTTCAAAAGTACTTGTTACATCAAATTCCATTCGATATACGCCGCCCTGAAAGAGCTTAAAGCCATCACAATATATCTGTACACCATGCTCAACTCCGCCGATACCCGTAATATCAACCTGAAGAGCACCGTCATCATTTACATCCATAAGTGCCGCTCCACCGTTCGTATAAAGTGAAAATCCTTCTTTACCCTTGGAAAAATCGCCATTCTTTATTAAATTTTCCAAACCTGAATCCTCAGATGTTTTTTCCGATTTGGAATCCGAACTATCCTTAGAATTATTCGAACTGCCACCGCCACTACAGCCGGTGACAAAAAGACTTGCCACAAGAGCTGTAGCTATCATCTTTTTAAAACTACTCCCCTTAAAACTGAATTTTTCTTTTAAATCATTAATTTTAAAATTATTTTTTTTCATACTTTCTCCGTTTCTGTTAAAATATAACAAATTCAAAACCTTTTTAGCGTAAAAAACCAATCCGTTTCAACCATGTCTTTAATCACGAAGTATTATATAAGCAAATCCGGTTTTAACCATGTCTTTAATCACGAAGTATTATATAAGCAAATCCGGTTTTAACCATATCTTTAATTACAAAGTATTATATAAGCAAATCCGGTTTTAACCATATCTTTAATCACAAAGTAAATATAAGCAAATCCGGAATTATCAATCCCCGGTCCGGTTATAATAACTTACAATTTCCGCACATAACTCACGAAGCCCCTCAAGTGTCTCTACTTCATTCACTCTTCTTCGAAGCGAAGCAGCATTGTTCAGTCCCCCCACGTACCAGGCAAAATGCTTTCTCATCTCGCGCATCCCGGTGAACTCCCCTTTAAATTCAACCAATCTTTCAGCATGATATATAATCATATCCGTAATTTCACTAACTTGCAACCTTTGTTTCAAAGAAATGTATCTTTTCTTAGATTTATTATTTATATCTTGCAATCCGCCCTTAAATCCGGTGCTATCTATATTTTGCAAACCGCCCTTAAATCCGGTGCTATCTATATCTCGCAAACTGTCCTTATAAACGTTACTGTCTATATCTTGCAAACCGCTCTTAAATCGTGAGCTACCTTTATCTTCATCACTCATACCATAAAAGTCCCCGATTGCTCTGTTTACATCCTCAAAAACCCAGGGATTTCCCCTGGCTCCTCTTGCAACCATAAGCGCATCAGCCTTCGTAATATCAAGACAGGAAATTGCACTTTCATAATCAAATATATCTCCGCTTGCAATTACAGGTATGTTAACAGCTTCCTTAACTTCACGGATAATATCCCAGTCAGCCTCTCCACGATAATATTCTTCTCTTGTTCTTCCGTGAATAGCAATTGCATCGGCTCCGGACTGCTCCATTATCTTAGCAAATTGAATTGCATTTATATAGCCTTCATTAAAGCCTTTTCTAATCTTTACGGTGACAGGCTTATTTATTTTCTTTTTGATTTCAGATACTATTTTACCTGCCAGTGCCGGGTCCTTCATAAGCGCCGAACCCTCACCGTTATTTACAACCTTCGGCACAGGACATCCCATATTGATATCTAATATATCAAAATCCTCACCCTGAAGATCCTTTGCTACCGAAGACATGATTTCCGGGTCCGAGCCAAATAACTGAAGCGCGAGCGGTGAATCCGCTTCATTAGATGCATATAAAACTTCCGTATTTTTATTCTTATACATAAGTCCCTTTGCACTAATCATCTCGGTATAAAGGAGACCCGCTCCGTATTTTTTACATATTAAACGAAATGGCAGGTCGGTTATGCCTGCCATCGGTCCTAATGCTGTTCTGTTAGGGATATAAACATCCCCTATATAAAATCCATTCATTATAAATCCATCTGTAAGTCTTATGTATAGACTGTAATTTTATTTATTTCTGCTTCTCGAATATAATCTGTAAGCCCTTTAAAGTAAGATCAGGATCATAAACCTCAATCTCCTTGGTATGCTCGGATATAATCTTTCCGAGACCGCCTGTAGCAACAACCCTGATATTCTTTACTCCTGCTTCCTGCTTCATCTGGTTAATAATATACTTTGACTGACCTACATTTCCATAATAAAGACCTGCCTGCATAGCAGCAACTGTCTCTTTACCGATAACCCTGTCAGTAGCCATAAGCTCGATTTCAGGAAGATTTGCGGTATCATCCCAAAGAGCCTTAGCAGCAATCTTCATACCCGGACATATTACTCCTCCGCAAAATGTACCGTCCGCCGAAACAAAATCATATGTAGTAGCTGTACCGTAATCCACAACTATAACAGGTCCGCCGTAAAGCTCATAGGCTGCTACAGCATCTACAATTCTATCAGGTCCTGTCTCACGTGGATTAACAGTTTCAATCTTAAGCCCTGTTTTCACACCGGCGCCAACCATAATCGGATCAACACCGACATAACGCATAAGTCCCTTGCGGAAAGAATACATAATCTTAGGAACAACCGATGCAACGATAGCACTGTCAATAGCATCAACGCTGAAACCTCTCTGATTAATAATGTCACAAATAAGAACACCGTATTCATCTGATGTTCTTGGAGCTTTAACCGAAAAATGAAATCTTGTAATAAGTCTCTCTCCGTCAAATATTCCAAATGTAACGTCGGTATTTCCTACATCCACAGCTAGTAACATAATTATCCTCCTACATTATCAAAAAAATATATTTTAAATCTTATTAATATTCAAAACCAATCCTAACAAATAATATCTAAACAAATATAGTATTGTCAATATTTTTTTATGTAATTAATAATCTATATTTTCACCCATAAATTTCACCCTTATATATTTTTCCAAAGACTCCAGAAAATCCTTCTTCTGTCTTTGAATCTGGCGAATCTTATATTCACTTCCGATTTCATCGAAGGCAAAATCACCTGCGGCAGTAGTAACCAGAAATGAAATATTCCCCTCATCATCATATACCATAGTAAGTATGCCGCCTACATCCTCTGTAAATAAGACACACATAATCTGCAATTCTTCTTTTATTTGCTCCGGCAGCCCCGAAAACTTATCTGCCAGATAAAACTTTCTTTCATAAGATGAAGAGACACATATTATTTTATCCTGATCAAATGCCTCTCTCTCCTCTTCAAAATCATCTTCGTACATACTTATATTTCCTTTACCCTTCACAATCCTTACAGACTGTACTATTATTTCCCTTATGGACCTACTGCTTTTTTTATAAGTCTTTATTAAATATATATCCTAACCTGCAGCTACTTTATATTTACTTAACCTGCAGTCACCTTATATTTACTTACCGGTAGCTACCTTATATTTACTTAACCGGCAGCTACCTTATATTTACTTAACCGGCAGCTACTTTATATTTACTTAACCGGCAGTCGCCTTATATTTACTTACCGGCAGTCGCCTTATATTTACTTACCGGCAGCTACCTTATACTTACCTCGCCGGCAAAGATACGCTCCACATTCCCGTTAATTTTAACCAACAGCGAACCCGTATTATCAATTCCAAGCGCAGTTCCTATCCTAATATCCTCTTCCCTGGTATCCTCAATCATACCACCGTAAATCTTAACTTCCCTGTCCTTATTTATCAAATATGAATTATATTCATCCACAAGTCCCGATAAATCGCCGGTTTCCTTGAAAATCCCATAATAATTCTCAAAATAATTAGTAACATCGGAAATAATTTTTTCCCTGTTAAATGTATTATTTGTTTCCAAAAAAAGAGAGGAAGCGATATTCTTTATATCCTCAGGCATATCTTTGTTGTTTACATTAATTCCTATTCCGACAACAACATAAGATATAAAATCTGTTTCACAACTCATTTGAGTTAATATACCGCAAAGCTTTTTACCGTTAATCAATATATCATTCGGCCATTTTATGACTATGTCAATGTCAGCATTCTTTTTAATTGCCTTATAAACAGCCATTGCAGCAACAAGTGTAAGACAACTCACATTCATCGGCATAACCTTCGGTCTGAAAAGCAGACTCATATAAATGCTTTCACCCGGTGGAGAGAAAAAGGACCTTCCCCTTCTTCCCATTCCGCCTGTCTGCTCATCGGCAACAACTAAAAAGCCATTTTTTTCAGATATATAATTTACATTTTGGTTAAAAAGCCTGACAGCCTGAGTATTTGTAGAATCTATAGAATCGTAGTAGTTGACATTAAAATCAATGACTCTGTCATTTAACCTGCTTTTAATGCCAACACTACTTACTTTCTCGCTTTCCTCAAGTAATATGTAACCCTTTCCCCGCACATTTTCAATCTTAAAACCGGCATTATTGAGTGCCACAATGTGCTTGGATACGGCCTGTCTGCTTATTCCGAGCCCCTTTGCAATCTGAGCTCCCGATATGTAATCCTCATTTTCCCTGAGAATTTTAATTATTTCACTACTATTCATTATCCGGATTCATTCCTAATGTTGCGGCCATAACAGCCTTTATTGTGTGCATTCTGTTCTCGGCCTCATCAAAAACTATTGACTGGTCTGACTCGAAAACTTCATCTGTGACCTCAAGCTCACTGATGTTAAACTTATCAAAAACATCCCTTCCAACCTGAGTCTTAAGATCGTGATAAGCCGGAAGACAATGCATAAATACTGCCTTTTCGCCTGCATTTTCCATAATCTTCTTATTCACCTGATAAGGCATAAGAGCATTAATTCTCTCTTCCCATACGGAAACCGGCTCACCCATGGAAACCCATACATCGGTATAGATTATGTCTGCCCCTTCGGTTCCCTTAATCGGATCCTCTTCAAGAGTAACCGAACCACCCGACTCTGCGGCAAACTGCTTACTTAAGTTTACAAGCTCCTCGCTTGGGAAATACTCCTTACATGTACAAGCAGTAAAATGTAATCCAAGCTTTGCGCAGGTTATCATAAGAGAATTACCCATATTGAAACGGGCATCTCCCATATATGTAAATTTAAGTCCCTTGAGATGACCGAAATGCTCACGGATGGTAAGCATATCAGCAAGCATCTGAGTAGGATGGAATTCATCCGTTAAACCGTTCCATACAGGAACAGATGAATATCTCGCAAGCTCTTCTACTATCTCCTGACCATAACCTCTGTATTCGATTCCGTCAAACATTCTGGAAAGAACTCTCGCTGTATCAGCAATGCTTTCCTTCTTTCCGATCTGTGAACCCGAAGGATCAAGATATGTAACACCCATACCTAAATCATGGGCTGCAACTTCAAATGAACATCTTGTTCTGGTACTTGTCTTCTCGAAGATAAGCGCTACATTTTTACCTCTAAGCTTATCAACAGGAACTCCTACCTTTTTCTTAGCCTTTAATTCTTCGGCAAAATCAATTAAATACAGAATCTCCTCAGGAGTATAATCCTTTAATGCCAAAAAATCCCTATCCTTTAAATTTACCATGCTTCCTCCTCGATACCTGCCGGTATCCCTTAATCAAGTTAAAAAAATATATAATTAGTTACTTGCAACTTCCTTAATGGATGAAACAACACCTGCAAGTGACTGTAAATTGGAAGGTACAATAATCTTTGTAGCCTTTCCGTCTGCAGCCTTCGCAAATGCTTCAATACCCTTAAGCTCGATAACCTTATCCGAAGGCATCGCTTCATTTATCATAACAATACCGTCAGCGGTTGCTTTTTGTACGGCAAGGATAGCCTCTGCCTCACCTTCTGCCTCACGGATTGTTGCTTCCTTTACAGCCTCAGCTTCAAGAATCTTAGCCTGCTTCCAAGCTTCTGCTTCAAGAATCTTAGCCTGCTTCTCAGCCTCTGCATCAAGAATTGCTGCCTGCTTCTTACCTTCTGCAACAAGGATGGCTGACTGCTTCTCACCTTCCGAACGAAGGACAGCTTCTCTCTTTTCACGCTCTGCCTTCATCTGTTTCTCCATCGCATCCCTGATAGGTGCAGGTGGCATAATATTCTTAAGCTCGACACGGTTAACCTTGATTCCCCAAGGATCGGTAGCTTCATCAAGCTGCGCTCTCATCCTTGTATTGATAAGCTCACGTGATGTAAGTGTCTGATCAAGTTCAAGATCACCGATAATATTTCTGAGTGTTGTAGCTGTAAGATTTTCAATAGCACTAATAGGATTTTCAACACCATATGTATAAAGCTTTGGATCAGTTATCTGGAAAAAGATAAGTGTATCAATCTGCATCGTTACATTATCCTTTGTAATAACCGGTTGAGGTGGAAAATCGATAACCTGCTCTTTTAAAACTACCTTTCTTGAAACCCTGTCAATAAAAGGTGTAAGGAAATGTAATCCGACATCCCAGGTATTCTGGTAAGCACCAAGTCGCTCAACTACATAGGCCTGAGCCTGAGGTACAATCTTAACGCATGAAATAATAACAATCAAAACAATGACAATAATTCCAATTACAAATGGCATAACTATTACCTTCCTTTCTTAAATAAACCTTTACAATAAGATTTGAATTATAAAAATTGTAATAATCAATTCCCTAAATATTTATCCCGAAGAAATCAATTATTTAAATAATTCCTACTCTACTATAACCTTCACGCCTTCAACTCTAAGAACCTTTACTGTCTCACCTTCCGAAACCTTGTGTCCGTCATTGGTTCTTGCACTCCATTCGATTCCATTGATTCGAACGGCACCGGTGTCCATATGCTTGTCAATTGCAGTAACTACTCTTACTTCTTTTCCTATCAAACTGTCAACATTGGTCTTTTCGCGATTTTTATTAAAAATCGACACTGCTATTGGTCTTGTGAAAATCAAAAGGATGACCGATACAACTCCAAAGAGTACGAATTGTAAATATATCGGTGCCCCTAAAAGGGATGCAATCAAAGCAACAAGTGCTCCGATACCGAACCATATAAAAACTATACTCATCGTAAATATATCAATCAAAACCAAAACAACCAACGCAATCAGCCAATAAATCGGAACCATAAAAT
>JAILOA010000165.1 GCA_024691065.1 Lachnospiraceae bacterium
TCAGGATTTCCTCTGTCTAAAACATGTCCGTTCAAATCCAAATCCAGTTTTGATCCATCAGGAATTTCTATATAAGAATCACTGTCGCTAGCGGTTAAATCTTTTGTAAGCCTTATATAATAATGATTATTCCTGACTAATTTTGAAAATTCTTTCCATGTTTCAGGCTCTTCATATTTCTCAAGTATCAATGTATTATGTCCGGATTCTACAACCTGTTTTATCCCATAATCAGGATCATCCGAAGTAAATACTTTATCATAATCAAAGTTTCCATATAAATTTGAAACAAATGAATCGTAAGAATTATCGGTAAAACTTTTATCTCCAACAGTTCCGCTATCATCTTTATAGCTGATACCGATTTGAGCTAAAGCTCCATCTCCTCCAAGGCCAATCATGCTTCCCTTCTCTAAATGCAAATTGCTTTTTTCACCTGTGGTCAGTTTATTATCCTTTATAATAACAGTACCATTCAACAAAAATTTAAAAAATGTCACTCCAACAGGTGACGAAACATATAATCCTCCACCATCTTTACCTGCAATATTATCGGTTACTGTGGAGTCAACCAATGAGCATCCACCGCTTTCACCTGCTTCAGTGTATATACCGCCGCCATTCACTTCTGCATAATTATAGGAAATATTTGAATTTTTAATATTGCATGCAGTTCCTTTTTCATTATATATTGCACCGCCGTAACTACCTCCGCCGTTTCCACAGATAGTTACGTTATCCAAAAATAAATAACCTGATACATTGTGGATTCCTGATCCCAGAACACCGTTACCTCCGGTAATTACTCCTCCTTTTACTTCAATTTCATCACCGGTATAATAATCTTTAATGGTGTGGGTCGTATTACCTCCTGAGTTGTCCGAAATATTAAGATTTCCGTAGTTTGAAATTACTTCTCCAACTTCCTTGGAATCCTTTGATAATCCACGATTTATAACATGTCCGTTTAAATCCAGGAACGTAGTATCGTTATTTATCAATTCCTTATCATTGCTACCACAAGTAATGTCTGCAGACAATGTTAATATTTTTTCCCCATTTAACTCAAGTTTTTGACGTAAATCATCCCAGGTAGAAATATTTGCTATTGTTGTCTCTACTGCTTCTTCCTCTTTTAATGTATCCCCCTTATTTACATTTGCCTTCGCATACTTACTTTCCTGCACACCCGGCGCGCCCGAAACCGCCATAGAAATGGCGATTACGGCTGCCGAGAACTTTTTGAAGTTTTTATTAAATGTACTTTTTTTCATTATACGTTTTCCCTTCATTTATTTTGAAATCAAAAATTACAAAGCAATATTTTTCTTTTTGGACCAGGCGCCCCAAACCTTCTTGCCATCCACTGTTTTATAAGCTCTAACGCGCACAAAACATTTCTTGCCGCCAAACTTCTTCAAATTAATTGTAAGTTTAACCTTATTTGTTGTCATGGACTTCACTCCGGCTTTCTTGCCCTTGAAACTCTTATTCTTTGCATATTGGAGTTTATATCCCTTGGCATCTTTCACTTTCTTCCATGTTACGGTTACTTTCTTACCCTTTTTCTTTATGGATTTAATAACTACTTTACCAGGCTTTTCTACCTTGGTTTCAGTAGTTCCCGGGATTTGAGTTGCAGTTGTTACTGCCGGTTTTGTGACGGCTGAAGCCGTTGCATTTGATGAAGTTCCTGAATTTGCATTTGCTCCCGGTGCTGTACTCTCTGTAGGATTTTCGCTTGTCTTTGGTCCCGGCTCTTTACTCTCTGCAGGCTTAGCACTTTCATCTGCTCCCGGTTCTTTGCTCTCAGCAGGCTTTGCGCTTTCGTCTGAAGTAGGCTCACTCGACTCTGCAGGCTTTGTGCTTTCGTCCGCTCCAGGTTCGCCTGACTCTGCAGGGCTTGCGCTTTCATCTGCTCCCGGATTCTCTGACTCTGCAGGGCTTGCACTTTCATCTGCTCCCGGATCCTCTGACTCTGCAGGGCTTGCACTTTCATCCGCTCCCGGATTCTCTGACTCTGCAGGGTTCTCGCTTTCCGCCGGTGCAGCGCTTTCGTCTGCCCCAGGTTCGCCCGACTCGTCAGGGTTCTCGCTTTCCGCCGGTGCAGCGCTTTCGTCTGCCCCAGGTTCGCCCGACTCGTCAGGGCCTGCAGTTTCATCTGCCACTGCACTTCCGGTCGGAGTGGCACTTTCCGATGGCTCAGGAGAATCTGTAGGAATTACAACATCTTCTATGTAAGATACTTTTAATCCTTTTTCCTGCGCATACTTATCGGCATAAGAGCCCTCAGGTGTATAAATTGTTAAACTTGTACAACCTTCAAATGCATCGTCAGCTATATTCTCCACTGTCGATGGAATTACTACTTTTGTAATATTATTATTACCGTAAAATGCCATACTGTTAATTGTAGTGGCCCCAACCGGAATTTCTGCACTTGTTATTGACACTCTAATACATGATCCACCACCAATTATCTTCACACCATCAGGGATTACCAATTCTCCCTTATAATAATTTGCATCAATTAATATATCATTTACAACAACTACCGGATTTTTACTTACCAGATTTTTTAACCAGCCTGTATCAAAGAATGCATATGGTCCGACATTTTTCACGCTCTCAGGAATTGTTATATCCTTTAGTTCGCTAAATCCGTAAAATGCAAGCATAGCTATAGTTTCTATATTATCCGGTATAACAGTATTTAGGCAACCTTGAACCAATGTATTTGTTTGAGTTTCTATAATTGCATTACAATTATTTCTGCTGTCATAATACTTATTTTCCGTATCTACTTCAATACTTTTAAGCGAAGTAACCCCCATAAATGCTCCCGGTCCCAATTCCCTTAAATTTGCCGGGAATTTAATGCTTTCCAGGTTAGTGCAGTATTGAAATACACTTTTTTTAATGACAACTTCATAAGGGTCATCCGATACGCTTGACGGATCTGTTGCCTTCGCCAAAGCTTCTTCCTTTGTTTCAAATCTTACGCTTGTTATATCTTTGTTGCCATAAAATGCATTTTCTGCAATACATTTAACACCATAAGGAATAACCGCTTCTCCACTGGAAGATGTACCATCAATCAATATATTATTTACTATGACATAAGGATTTGATTCTTTCAGTTTTTCAATCCACTTAGTATTGTCAAAAGCTTCAAAACCTATTTCAACTACACTATCGGAAATAACCACTGTTTCTAATTCATAACAATAACTAAATGCACCTTGTCCTATAGTTGTTACATACTCCGGTATCGTAATTTGTTTTAGTTGCTTACAAGCACTAAATGCATATGGCTCAATAACTATAATATTATCAGGAATATTAAATTCTTCAAACGTACAGCAACCAAATGCATACTCTCCTATAATTTCAACATTATTCGGAATTATTGAATTATTACAACCTTGAATTAT
>JAILOA010000182.1 GCA_024691065.1 Lachnospiraceae bacterium
CATATATCAGGACAAATTACTCCTCGTGAAGCTTATATTCAGTGTCCTCATCAATGATTTCCAGCATACATTTTGCACACTCAGGATCAAACTGGGTTCCTATATTATCCGCAATCTCCTTACGAATAACATCCTGTGGCAGGTACTTTCTATAACTTCTGTTGGAAGCCATAGCATCATAACTGTCGGCAACCGCAATAATACGTACATGGAGCGGTATATTTTCACCGGAAATCTTGTCCGGATAGCCTGTGCCATCATACATTTCATGATGCCAGCGTGCAGCCTGCGCAAGCTCGGGATGACTCGGAATTCTCGAAAGAATATCATATCCGAAAAGCGGATGAGACTGAATAAGATTGTACTCTTCATCAGTAAGCTTCGAAGTCTTATTAATGATTTCGTCCGGAATACCTATCTTTCCTATATCATGCAAAAGGCCCATATAATAAATGGAAGTTTGAGTATCCTCGCTCATCCCCATTTTTGCGGCAATCATCTTGGAATACTTCGCAACCCTGGAGGAATGACCATTAGTGTACTTGTCCTTCGCGTCTATGGTCTGCGCCAAAGCTTCCATGACCTCTGCATTGAAATTAACCATTTTCTCCCGGGCATCTTTTATTTCTTTGATATGGGAGTCCATCTCTATAGACAAATCCATAATGTCATTTGCCAGCCATTCAAATTCATTACGGGAATTAATAGCCATCAAATCCTCTACAATACTCTTGCTCTCCTTTGTCTTCTCATACTCCCTTACGCTCTTCTGCATAACCTTAACAGGTTTTATCGCAATTCTGTAAAGCAGGAAGAGAAGTAATCCTCCGCAAATAATCATTACAAATATATTTACAACAATGGTTAACAATATCTTATTTACAAGTCCCGCTCTGAAATCACTCCAATTGTATGAAATACATAAAGCATACTTCGGATCTTTTGTATTCATAAGGCAGTATCCATTATAATATGCATCCTTATTTATGTCACCGTCCTGTACATCAAAAATAATATCTTTTTTCCCGGAAATAAGATCGTTCAAATCTGATTTATCGATATCATCCAAATTTACTATTGAACCCGCATTGGCTTCTTCTAATTGTGTATTTTCATGATAATCATCCAGTTCTCCTTCAAAAAGCACAATTCCTTTGTGTTCGTCAGAAATATCAATCAAAGAAAACCTATCATACTGCTGCTCATATACACTATAAATAGTTGATAAAAATAAATTACTCATTTCAAATCTGACATGATAATTCTTTATTTTATCAGACGCATTATTTATCTCTTCATCAATATTATTATAATCTATTCCGGTCGACCATTTGTTGTATTCTTCAAGTTCTTCTTCAGATAAACCGGTGTTACATTCATCCAGATGCTCAACGTAGTAATCAAGAATCCATTCTTTATCATTCCATTCACCATTAATTGAACTGCTTAAAGTTGCAACTTGTAATTTCAAACCACGTTCAATAATATCCTCTTTAGCACCGAGAAAAATGTCAACACTTTGATAATAGCTGACTATCGAACCTATTATAGTAGCAATTATAAACAAATTAATTGTAAACAAGCTGACACGTTTCAATAAATTTTTATTTTTTTTCATTATATAAATCCTCGTAAAACAATGCGGGGGGTTATCAGGTTTCATACTTAAAGCCTTTTTAAATAAAACTTTAAAGCTATAAACTTTTTTTATTATACATTAAAATTTATTAAATGTAACGTATGAATTGATTTTTTTTGAATTACCTGTTTTTCCAAGGGCGAATCGCATAGCGCATATTTTCAAGCCAGGTAGTTCCGTTTCCCCTGCGGATATCAAGCGTGTTAACAGACACCGTATACCACTTGAGAACCGTAAGGCCATCATCATACTCATCAGCTTCCGCTGCATTTCCAAGAGCACTGATAACATATAGTTTGCCGTTATCCTCACCGACATACATGGTAATATGCCCTTCGAATTCAAGTAGTGTCCCCGGCTCCAATGCCTTTATGGTCAGAGCCTTCTCTTTATCAGACATACCGGTTAATGTAATATTGTCGGTAGGAATCGCACATTGCCAGGTCGTATTTCTAGGCAGTTCGAAACCAAAGCACCTGTAAATGGAACGCGTGTAAAGCGAGCAATCCAAGGCACCGAGCATTCCGCCCCATCCATATCTATCTCCGAGACAGTTAAATGCAACCTTGAGTACATTTCTCTTTGTAAAAGGTAATTCACCGATGCTTACATTTTCCTTAATATCTACGAGGCCGTAGGACTTCACAAACTTTCCGTTCTCATCACGGGTTGGCACATAAACCACATAATTGTACCAGGTACCGCGCTCGGCAATTGACAGATGATTTCCATCGGCGTCAACTATTTCCTCCATAGGAACCAGAGGAAGCTTCGTACCAAGCATAAGCTCGAGACATGAGGTCTGCGGCGCCAAATTCGACTCCTCCAATGTAATCTTCCCTGTCGTTACATACAATGCATTCTCTCCCGAGCAGTTCCACATCTCTGCCCACTCGATCCTGGAATCGCAGATAGCGAAGCACTCCGCAGGAACCCATCCCTTACAATTGGTGGACATTCCGTAATACCACTCTCCATCGGCGGTTGTGGCCGTAACGACAAACGGTTCATTTACATTTATTGCTGAATTGCAGAATTCATCATCCGGATCAGTTTCAGACCATCCAACGACCTCCTTGACAGGTGCCATCTTTAAATCAGTGCGCTTCACACAAAGCGCCAATTTGACAGGGTCCGATCCGGTAGTTTCTGCATTTCCGATATTCGCCTTTATATTATCAAAAAATGTATCGAGATCCGTTACTTCTTCACCATCCAAATATATCACA
>JAILOA010000218.1 GCA_024691065.1 Lachnospiraceae bacterium
ATTCCACTTACAGCCAATATCGATACAAGCAACGCCAAGATAGCATATGTCTCAA
Source organism: Lachnospiraceae bacterium (assembly GCA_024691065.1). Taxonomy (GTDB): domain Bacteria; phylum Bacillota; class Clostridia; order Lachnospirales; family Lachnospiraceae; genus JAEEJA01. The sequence continues at coordinate 56 of JAILOA010000218.1, forward strand.
CCATTGCCGGGAAAAGCATAGCCTTACCAAACTGATCCGGTTTCTTTGCTACGATGCCGATTGCAGAAACTGCTGTCTTACCCTGGTTTCTGGCTGAAACAAGTCCAACGATTGCGATTGGAAGACAAGCTGCGAAAATCATAAGTCCTGTTGTTAACTTAAGCTCTGCAAGTGAACCACCTAAAACACCGATTTTTGAAAGTGTAATAAATCCAACCAAAAGTCCGTAGATACCCTGTGTACCAGGAAGAAGCTGCATGATAAGAACCTTTGCGAATTTGCTGGGATCCTCAGTAACTACTCCTGAAGCTGCCTGACCGGCAATACCTACACCGTATGCAGAACCCATACCTGCTAAAATAACTGCGATTGCGGCACCAGCAAGTGCCATAACTGTACCCATTGTCATAATAATCCTCCTTAGATTTTAAAAAAAGTATTAAAAATTAAACTATATTCCAAATTAAATATTTTTAAAATTTCAATTGCTGCCTCAGCTGAATTCCAACTGTTTTATGGCTTGCACTGCATTTTCCTTATCAGCTTAAATCCCGGTGTTTTTGAAAATTGATTGCCGGGAAATTAAAAGGCTTGCACTGCATTTTCCATATCTGCTTAAATCCCGGTGTTTTTGAAAATTGATTGCCGGGAAATTAAAAGGCTTGCAATACATTTACTGCTTCTTCTGTCTTACTTTGATATACTTTGTACTTTCCTTGAATGGCATGAACTCTCTGCCGCCGCCCTCGTAGAATTTTCCGAAGAACTCTACATACTGCAATCTACAGGTGTGCACGTATGCACCGAGCAGGTTGATTGCGAGGTTGAAGACGTGACCGATTATAAATACCAGGATAAATACGATAACTCCGAATACGCTGTCGCCACCCATGCTTCCCATCTGGTTAACAACCTGTGCGATAACGCCGGTTGCAAGTCCGAGAGCAAGAAGTCTGGAGTAGGAAAGCAGGTCGGAAAGCCATCCTGTAATGTTATATAAGTCGTAAAGTCCAAGCGCGAGTCTTACGACCGGATTCTTGTTTTCTCTTCCTGACATAAGGAAAATGATTACTGCGCCGGCGATTGCGAGGCAATAACTCAATGTCTTCACGCCTGATGAGAAATGAATCTCCATTGATGCGATTGAACTGAATAAATCTGTCGGAATAAGCATCATAATAAGTCCCGTAATAAGCATGAGCCATGAGCAAACGTCGCTTATAAGACCTACTATGTCCTTTTGTTTGATGCACATATAACCCTTTAAGATAAGGCCGAAGTACAAATGCACGAGACCTATTACAAGAGAAACAATAAGCATTCTCATCGGTTCATCAAGCGGTGCAAACCAGACCGGCTTAATTATGATTTCGTGATGGAAGAATTCCCTTGAAACCACCGTAATCAGGTCGCCGAAATACCCGCCGAAGAGTACGCCCCAGAAAAGCGTCGAAAGACCGCAGTACATAAACAGGCTGATTGCCTTATGTGTGCCGCTTTCCATCTTAGGGAACTTCTTCAGAATGATAAGACACGCGAGAAATACGATGAAACCGTAGGCTGCATCCGAGAGCATCAGACCAAACAGTATAATGTAGCAAATGCTCATTGGTGCCGTCGGATCAATCTCGCCCTTGCCCGGCAAACCGAAGGACTTAAGTACGCCCTCACCCGATGCAAAAAACTCATTGTTGCTAAGCTCTATTGGCGGTTCCTCATCCTCAGGAATATCCGTAATTTCGACCACAAGATCAAAATTCTTTTCAAGCTTATTCTTAACCTTTTCAGCCTTCTTTTCAGGAATATATCCGGTTATTATAAATGTCGATTCCGATTGCAGGATACCACCGAGCACCTTATATTTTTCGGATCTTATCGTATAATAATCCGATAAAACCTTTAAGGTCTGGCGATTATCGGCAAGCTCTTCAAGGCTCTTTATGAGCTCTTCCTTCTTAGCTTCCTTTTCCTTAATCAACTCTTCGTATTTTCTGATTCTGTCTTCGGGCGTTCTGTGTGAAAATGAAGCGATCCTCGTGTATCCCTGCGCCCTTAACGCTTCATTGAACTTATCAGCCTCAGAATTAATACAAATTCCAAAAATACAAGTCTGATCCTTGTCTGCGGAAACAATCTCAATATGATATGCGAAAATATCAGGAGCCTTCTCCATGATTTTTTCCTCAATCATATCCAAAGTGAGATTAGGCGGGAGTGAACCTATAAACACCTTGGTTTTCTTCGTGGAAACCGTATTTATAGGAATATCCATCATTTCCCATGGCTTCAGACTTTCAATAGAAACCTCATATTTGGCAATATCCGAATCACAAGCATTGATATCCTTTTCGATATCTAAGATCTTATAAACAATCCTGTTAAACTTATGATGCTTTTGCGTAACCTCATCCATGAACGCCTTCTCGATTTCATTCTTGCCCTCTAACGAAGCAAAAATTCCCGAGTTCTCCGGAACGTACTTATTAAGTATTTCCAAAGCGGTGTCCGTATTTTGCACATGCTTGTCAAGCTGGTTTCGCGGAGTGACAGTACTCATTTTTTTAAATGCATCGGTCTCTGTCAGATCCGTCTGAACCTCGACTGCACCTGAGGTTTGAAGCATCTCAAGAATAGCTTTACGATTCTTCTTCATGGCACAAATATGAATCTTCTTCATAGATACAATTGCCATTATTACCTCTTTCCTTATTTAACCAGTTCTTCAATTACTGCATTCACAGCTTTTTTTCTGTTTGCATCAGCCTTCTTTTTAAGTCCGTCAATTTCTTTCCCGGCATCCTTCAATGCCTGTTCAGTAAGTGCTTCCTCGTCTTTTGAAAGCTTTTCCAGAGTCTTTTGCCTGTCCGTTTTCTCATTGGCATTGGCGCTGGATTTGTTCTGTTCGGCAAGTGAACGGGCATCGGCAATTATCTCATCCGCCTTCTGCTCTGCCTCACGCACCTTTTGAACGGCAAGACTTTCGGTTTCACTTACCTTGTCCATTATTTCCTTAACCAAAAGATACCTCCTTTGTTGCGTTAATAATTATTTTTATTTACACAGTTCGACATTATACCATTAAATTAGGATAAAGTCACGATTTTTTTATAAGAACACAAAGAGTTCAAATTTTTTAACCCGTTATTTTACTTATTAGAAATGTATATTATTTTCTGTATTTTTTTATATCTATTTTTAAATTTTCAAAATTCATTTTAGCCGATAATTTTTCATATTTTTTCTGTATTTTTTTATCTATTTTTTTCAACATTAATTTTATCCGAAAATTTTAGAATTATTTTCTGTATTTTTTATATCTATTTTTAAATTTTCAAAATTCATTTTAGCTGATTATTCTTCGAATTTTATCGTTTATTCCTTTTTTTTTGGTTCTTTTGACAACTCCTTATTTTAAAGCTATAGCAATTAGTTGGCATAATTTGTATGTTAGTTTTTAATTCGTTTTTAAATCGATTTTTATGGATGTGTATCCCTTCAAATTCGATTTTTATTGACTTTTTTTGTGCATTAGTATCATTGACTTTTATAATGTAGCGTGCTATGCTATTTCAGAATGTGGTATATTTCTACCAAAAAATTCATTTATCACAAATAACACAAGAAAGGGTTAGTCATGACATTCAGTTCAGTAGTATTTTTATTTATGTTTTTTCCAATCACATTCATTTTGTATGCGATTATACCAAACACGCTGGTAAGAAACATAATACTCGCGGTGGCAAGTATTGTATTCTACGCGTTTGGTGAGCCGGTTGCGGTAATGATTATGATCATTTCCATCATATTCAATTAC
>JAILOA010000288.1 GCA_024691065.1 Lachnospiraceae bacterium
TATGCTTATCGAGACAAATCAGGCAGACGCGGTTATCTGTGTCGGAAGTGAATCTACATTGACCGAAACATTTATATCAGGTCTTGCCGCTGCTCATGCGCTTTCTACCAACAATGATGATCCTAAGCATGCAAGTCGTCCTTTTGATGCTGCAAGAGACGGTTTCGTAATGGGCGAAGGCGGCGGAGCAATCATAATCGAAAGTGAAGAAAATGCAAAGAAGAGAAATGCAACTATTCTTGCTGAGATTGCCGGCTATGCCAATTCGACTGACGGATATCATGCTACAAGCCCACATCCTGAGGGAATCGGCGCGATCTTCTGTATGGAAGAAGCTATCAGGAAAGCCGGCATTTCAAAGGAAGAAGTTAAATATATTAATACTCACGGAACTTCAACACCTGTAGGAGATCCGATAGAAGCAAAGGCGATTGAAAAGGTATTCGGTGAGGCAGCTTATGACATCGCTGTTAATTCCACCAAAGGTGCAACCGGTCATATGATGGGTGCAGGAGGAATAACAGAGCTTATTACCTGTATAAAATGTATCGAAACCGGTATTATTCCGCCGACATTAAATCTTGAAAATCCGGATGAAAACTTACCTAAACTTAATTACGTACCTAATAAAACACAGCAAAAGAAGGTTGATATTGCAATGAGTAATTCCTTCGGCTTTGGAGGACAGAACTCAAGTATTCTCGTTAAAAGGTATTAATTAAATGTCAGATAAAAAGAAGATAAGAATTTTAAATATCTTAATTATTATATTTGCAATTTTATTCATAGTCAGCGGTGCATTGCTTGCATTTACACTTATAAACTTAAAAAAAAGCAAGTCTTATTATAAGGAGACCGCTAAAAATTATGTTAAGATTGTTGAAACGAATGATGATTTGGATTTGGTTTCGATTGATTCCGATGCATCCGGTAAAGAGGCTGACCCTGCAATCTTAAAAAAATTTAAAGACAAGGCACCGATAAATGTTGATTTTAACGGTCTTAAGTCTGTAAATGAAGATATATGCGGGTGGATTTATTGTCCGGATACAATTATTAATTATCCGGTTGTTAAGGGTGACGATAATTCCTATTATCTTCATCGGATGCTTGATAACAGTGTAAGCTATCCCGGTTCTATCTTTATGGATTGTAAGGGTAAGACTGATTTTAGTGATAAAAATACAGTTATTTACGGACATAATATGAAAAATTCGACTATGTTCGGAACCCTTATCGGATACAAAAATCAGGATTATTATAAGGAACATCCGGTTATTTATTATCTGACACCGGATAAAAATTACAGATTTGATATATTTGCGGCCTTTGTAACAAGGGTAGGAAGTATTTCTTATCAATGTAACGAAGAGAATTTTTCAAATCTTCTTACTCAGGCTTATGAGACAAGTGATATTCATACAATTATAGATAAAAATGATATTCAAAATATCGTTACATTATCCACATGTGCCTATGATTTTACGGATGCAAGATATGTTGTACAGGCTAATGTGGTGGAAATTGAGTAAGTAGCAGCACTTTGTGCTGCTATATTTTTTATAGAGACTGTATTTTTGAAATAGATATAAAGGGTTGAGTAATTACTGTGATAGTTATTTTTTATCAGGTAGTTATATTTTTATTTTTTGCTTTAAAAGTTAGATATAACATACTATTTAGGAATAAATAAATAGGTTGACAATTCTATTGTTTTCTAAGATAATTATAAAGATTGTTTACTATGCAATAAAATTGGGAGGTTTTTATGAGAAAAATTATATATTCCATCGCTGTTACAGCGATTTGTGTCGGTATGCTTACAGGTTGCGGACCTGAAAAAGATACTAATCAGGAAGCAAATGCAGTAAAGGAAGTTACTATTCAAACCACATCACCGGAAGAATTACATCAGCAGGAAAATGCCCAGTTTCTGGTAGCGGAATTAGAAAGAGCCAAAATGGTATATGATGATTATTATGATGTTGTGGATAAAAACGGTAAAGAAAAGCATAAGGAAGCTTTTTTGAATTATGAATCCGAGCTTAGCGCTATCAATGATAATATATTTGCCGAGCCTTGTACAGACGAGAGATACGACGAAATCAAAGGTGATATCGAGAATCTTCGTGTTCAGATAGAAGAGACAGGAAGTAAAGCCTTGAAGAACGTATCCAAGGATAATCAAGAGAAGATTAAAAATAAATATGAAATAAAGACATTGAAAGAAAAATGCAAAAATATAAAGAAGAAGTATGAAGAATACCTTGAAAAGGTTAATAAAAAAGGAAATGAATCACAGAAGGCAGCATTTAAAGGCTTTAGCTCGGTATTAGACGGTTACAGTGATCAGCTCGATTCCGATGAGGAATTAACACTCGATAGCAGAATGGGAATTTCGGATGGACTTGATACATTAAAGGACAGTATGGAATCTATATTTGAAGCTTTATAATTTTTACATTTAGAAAAGTTATAAGAATTAAATATTTCAATGTGCTTTGTAAAACAGTATATTGATTTGCAAAATATCGGATGAAATTTATGAAAATATGTATATTTTATCGGAAATAATAGAATATAATCTGTGAAATAATAACAGAAAAGAGGACTTAAAAAGTGGATAATAATTTGTTAGAAGTTAAGGATTTACATGTAAATGTAGAAGACAAGGATATTTTAAAGGGAGTTGATCTTAGCCTTAAGCCGGGTGAGATACATGTAATCATGGGACCAAACGGTGCAGGTAAGTCAACACTCGGATATTCCATTATGGGAAATCCAAAATATAATTTGTCCAAGGGGCAGATATTTTTCGATGGCGAGGACATTACCGATGAGGATACAGATAAGAAGGCAAAGAAGGGAATATTTTTATCTTTTCAGAATCCTATAGAGGTTCCGGGAATTACTCTTGGTAATTTCATTAGAAATGCCCTTGAGCAGCAGACAGAAAAGAAAATTCGTCTTTGGGATTTTAAGAAGCAGATGAAGGGTGCTCTTGAAGTTCTCAATATGGATATGAGTTATGCAGAAAGAGATTTAAATGTAGGCTTTTCCGGTGGTGAGAAGAAGAAGGCTGAGATTTTACAGCTTCTTATGTTAAAGCCAAAGCTCGCTATTCTGGATGAAACAGATTCCGGTCTGGATGTAGATGCCGTAAGAACTGTTTCAATCGGAATTGAAGAGTATGTAAAGAATATCGGTGGCTCACTTCTTATTATTACTCACAGCACCAAGATTTTAGAGGCTCTTAAGGTTGATAAGGTGCATGTGCTTGTGGATGGTAGAATAGTTAAAACCGGAGATGCTGATTTAGTTGATTATATTAATGAAAATGGTTTCTCTTTTGTAACCGAAAATTAATTTTGGTTTATATATTTTAGATATTGATATTTTATTCATGAGATGAAGATATAAGGGTAAGTAAATATTTACCGGTTATATTTTATATATGAGATGAAGGTATATGGGTAAGTAAATATTTACCGGTTATTATATATGAAATGAAGGTTTATGGGTAAGTAAATATTTACCGGTTATATTTCATAAAACAAAAGAGATGATACAAGAGGTTTAAGATGGCAAAGGATAAGACAATTGTTGAGGACGTAAACAGAAGTATGTATGACTTCCGTAATGAAGACAAGGATGCATACAGATTTGAAGAAGGCCTCACACATGATATAGTAGAGCAGCTTTCAAAGGAAAAAAATGATCCGGAATGGATGAGGGAGTTCAGACATAAATCTCTCGATTTATTTAATGAAATTCAAATGCCTGACTGGGGCCCGTCCATTGACGGACTTGATATGGATAATATCGTTACCTATGTTCGTCCTAAGGATTCAAAGATGAGTGCTACCTGGGAAGAGGTGCCGGATGAGATAAAAGACACCTTTGAAAGACTCGGTATTCCGCAGGCTGAGCGTGAGGGACTTGCCGGAGTAGGCGCCCAGTATGACTCTGAGCTTGTTTATCACAATGTTAAGAAAGAAGTAGCTGACCAGGGTGTTGTTTATTCCGATTTGGAGAGCGCACTTTGGGGTGAGCATGCCGATTTAATAAAAGATCATTTTATGAAGCTCATAACTCCTAATGATCATAAGTTTGCAGCGCTTCATGGAGCTGTCTGGTCGGGAGGCTCGTTTGTATATGTACCGCCGGGAGTTACTGTTGAGATTCCGTTACAGTCATATTTCAGACTAAATGCACCGGGAGCGGGACAGTTTGAGCATACATTAATCATAGTTGATAAGGGTGCCAATCTTCACTTTATAGAAGGTTGTTCGGCACCGAAATATAATATTGCAAATCTTCATGCAGGAGCTGTTGAGCTCTTTGTCGGCGAGGGTGCAAAGCTTAGATATTCCACAATTGAGAACTGGTCTAAGAATATGTACAATCTTAATACCAAGAGAGCAAAGGTAGAGAAGGATGGTAGAATTGAATGGGTTTCAGGTTCATTCGGTTCACATGTATCCTATCTTTATCCGGAGAGCAGACTTGTCGGAGAGAATTCAACGTCTGAATTTACGGGCGTTACATTTGCAGGTAAGGGGCAAAATCTTGACACGGGCTGTAAGGTATTCCAGTCTGCGCCTAATACATCGTCCTTTATTAATACCCGTTCCATTTCAAAGGATGGTGGTATAAGTACATTCAGAAGCAGCGTTGTCATTACTGCAAATGCAAAGAATTCCAAGAGTGCGGTTAATTGTGAATCGCTGATGGTGGATGATATTTCAAGGTCTGATACAATTCCTGCAATGGATATAAGAACTCCTTATGCAGATGTGGGACATGAAGCTAAGATTGGACGAATCAGTGATGATGCCGTATTTTACCTGATGAGCCGCGGTCTTTCGGAGGAAGAGGCAAAGGCACTCATAGTCAGTGGTTTTGCTGACAATGTATCCAAAGAGCTTCCGCTTGAATACGCAGTTGAAATGAATAATCTTATAAGACTCGAAATGAAGGGTTCAATTGGGTGATGCAATGTTAAAAGAAATGAAAATAAACAGTTTGCCGGCTCCAACCTGGAACTGGCTTAGATTAAATTATGTAAATGTAACTATGCCTGAGGAGGCAGATGATTTTCTTACATCCACTGAAGAAGCCGATGGAGTGGAAATTATGAGATTCACGGTCGGAGATAAGGACTACGTTTCAAACAGGGAGGTAGCCGTTGAAGACGGGAAGAATGCTACATTTATAATGAATTATACCTCTGAGAATCAGGTATCTGCCGGGATTTTTAATAAAGCTTCGGATGCGAAAGAAGCTAAGGTAAATGCTTCCGATGACGGCAGGCAGGAGGATATTTATAAAAAAGGTGCTGTGACAAAGATAAATGCTACAGGCAATATAACATTTAATGTCGGTAAGGGGGCTACGCTTTCACTCGTGCAGGTGTTTATGGTATCCAATGATGCTAATCTTGCAAACAATGTTGTGATTAATGCCGATGACAAGGCGAAGGTTAAGGTTATCCAGCTTTTCCTCGGAGGGAGAAAAACATTCAGCGAGCTTGTTATAAATCTTAATAATAAGGCGGATGCTGATGTTAAGAATGCTTATTATGTACAGGATAAGAATTTACTCGATATTAATTATGTGGCAAATCATATCGGAAAGAAGAGCACTTCAAATATGGAAATCAAGGGCGTTTTAAGAGATAATGCCGAGAAGATTTTCCGCGGTACCATTGATTTAAGAAATCAGGGTAAGGGTGCCGAGGGCAAGGAGCATGAAGATGTTCTTATGCTTGATCCGGGTGTTATAAATAAGACGATTCCGCTTATTTTATGTACCGAAGAGGATGTGTTCGGAAGTCACGGTGCGACAATCGGCCGCCTGGATGAGGAGCTTATGTT
>JAILOA010000296.1 GCA_024691065.1 Lachnospiraceae bacterium
GGCTGAACCTCGATACCGTAATCACGGAAATCAGGAAGACGAAGATCCTTAAGAAGGTTACCACCATTTGCATGAGGGTTAGCACCAAGTCTCTTATCTCCATCAGGTGTAAGAGCCTCTAATTCAGGAATAAGACGACCATTCTCATCGAAGAGTTCCTCCGGATGATAGCTTCTGAGCCATTCCTCAAGAAGTCCTAAATGCTCCTCTTTCTCCATAGTAATAGGTACCTGGTGAGCTCTAAACGACCCTTCAATCTGCTGTCCGTCAACAAACTTAGGACCAGTCCATCCCTTAGGAGTACTAAGGACAATCATAGGCCACATAGGACGCTTAGCATCATTATTCTCACGTGCATTCTTCTGGATAGCCTTAATCTCTTCGATTACTGTATCCATTGTCTCAGCCATAAGCTTATGCATGGTCATTGGATCGTCACCCTCTACAAAATAAGGCTTCCATCCACAGCCCTTGAAGAAGTTTTCTCTTTCTTCCTGAGAAATACGTGCGAATACTGTAGGATTACTAATCTTATATCCGTTCATATGAAGGATTGGAAGAACCGCACCATCAGTAACAGGATTAAGGAATTTATTGCTGTGCCAAGATGTAGCAAGAGGACCTGTCTCAGACTCTCCGTCACCTACTACTGTAACAGCAATTAAATCAGGATTATCAAATACTGCACCAAATGCATGTGCGATTGAATAACCAAGCTCACCACCTTCGTTGATAGAACCCGGTGTTTCAGGTGCACAGTGACTTGGTACACCGCAAGGGAATGAGAACTGCTTGAACATCTTCTTCATACCCTCTATATCACGACTTATATTCGGGTAAACCTCACTATAAGTACCCTCCATGTAAGTATTGGCAATCTGGAAGTTTCCGCCATGACCCGGACCTGAAAGATAAATCATGTCCAAATCATAACGCTTAATAGCACGATTACAATGAGCCCAAATGAAGTTCTGTCCCGGAACTGTACCCCAGTGACCAACAATCTTTTTCTTAATTTGCTCCATCTTAAGAGGCTCTCTAAGCAAAGGATTATCAAGCAAATAAAGCTGTCCTGCTGAAAGATAGTTAGCAGCCCTCCAATAAGCATTGATTTTTGTAAGCATTTCCTCATTAAGAGGCTGCTTTTCAAGACATACTGCGTCTGACATCGAAAAATCTCCTTTCATCTTTGTCTTTATTAATTTGAGGTCGTTTATATACTGATGATTAATATAACCATAGGCATATAACCAACCTTAACAAAACAAGTCTCGCCCCGCCAAAGAAAATCTCGGGCGGGGTGCGACTCATCTGATATATATTACCCCGATTGGGGAAATTATCATATCAAGCAACTAATAAATAATAATAAATCTTTATAAATTAGTCAATATTAAAGTTTGAAATATGATTTAAAATAAAATTTAAAAAGTGCAAACACGCCAAACTCAGAACATTTAAAACAATTCTTTTTAAATCCAATCAATAAAATTAAAACAATTCATTTTAAAACCAATCAATAAATTTATAATATTAAACCATAATCTTGCGATAAAGCTCTTTAAGCTCTTCAACATTAGTATCTCTAGGATTTCCCGGACAACATGCATCAGCAAATGCATCTGCGGCAAGAACGTCTAAATCTTCCTCTTTAACCTTTTCATTCTTCTCAGGAATACCTACATCAACAGAAAGCTGTCTAACTGCATCGATTGCAGCCTGTCTGTACTCATCCTGTGACATATTATCTACACCTTCAACGCCCATTGCACGTGCGATTTCACGATAACGCTCACCTGTACACTCTTTATTGTATTCCATAACGATAGGAAGCATCATAGCACAGGCAACACCATGAGGTGTATCATAATGAGCACCAAGTGTATGAGCGATAGAATGTGCAATTCCGAGACCAACATTAGAGAATCCCATACCTGCTATATACTGAGCGAGAGCCATACCCTTACGGCCTTCAGGTTCATTGTTAACTGCTCCTCTGAGATTTTGGGAAATAAGCTTAATAGCCTCAAGATGGAACATATCAGTCATTTCCCATGCAGCCTTTGTTGTATAGCCTTCGATAGCATGAGTTAATGCATCCATACCTGTTGCAGCTGTAAGTCCCTTAGGCATTGTAGACATCATATCAGGATCAACAATAGCAACCTCAGGAATATCATTTACATCCACGCAAACAAATTTACGCTCTTTCTCAACATCCGTAATAACATAGTTGATTGTAACTTCGGCAGCTGTACCTGCAGTAGTAGGAACTGCGATTGTAGGAACTGCGTGATTCTTAGTATCTGCTACACCTTCAAGAGAACGAACATCAGCAAACTCAGGATTAGTAATAATAACACCGATAGCTTTTGCTGTATCCATGGAAGAACCACCACCGATAGCAATAATTGCATCAGCTGAAGCTTCCTTGAATGCATCTACACCTTCTTTAACATTTTCAATAGTTGGATTTGGTTTGATTTTTGAGTAAACACTGTAAGCTATACCAGCTTTATCTAAAAGATCTGTGACCTTTGCAGTAACCTTAAATTCCACTAAATCCGGATCCGAACAAACGAAAAGTTTCTTGTACCCCTTTGCATTAACGATATTTACAATCTCATTGATTGCTCCCTGTCCATGATAGGACACTGTGTTTAAGACTATTCTGTCTGCCATAAAGAAAATACCTCCCGTATTTTAAAATTTTTAGGCAATTATTCACGTTAATTTACACGAACAAATACCATTTACACTATCTAAAAGTATAACATTATATCCAATTATAAACAACCAAAAAATTTATAAAAAAATCCCCGGAGTTTCCTCCGGGGATATAAAATCAATATTTAAAATTAAGTAATTATTTGATTAGTCAAGGTCGAATAAGAAGAAGTCTTCATGTACACCTTCAGAAGTTTCGCCTTCCTTCTTCTCTCCTGCAGTAATGAACATGTAACTTACTGAGTAAGCTTTCTTGTTCCAGATTTCAAACTTAAGAGCATTATACTCTGCAGAATAATCACCTGTACCTGCATTGAAGAGTAAGAAGTAATTCTTATCGGATGTAAGGAAGTTCTGTCCTGTAATATTAAAGTAACCTGCATCATCAGCATCATATCTTACAACACTTGAAACCTTATTGCCTTCGGAATCCTTAATCTTCTTCTTCTGGAATATTTCCTCTACAGACTCACTATCACCGATTTCTTCAATCTTACCATTCTTAGCCTGTTCTTCATCTACGTTAATTCTGGAAATCTTAAAGTTTGTAATCTTTCCGTTTGAGTAGTATGAATCATGAGGTGTGAAGTAAATCTTATTAGTTGAAGGATTGAATATACCCTTGCGTAAATCTTTTTCTGTTACTGTTGTTTCCTTATCAGCATTATCCTTTTCAAAGTCATCCTTAACGCTTGCATATACTGTGCTATAGAAGCTTGAATCATGACCCTTAAGAAGTAAATCATCTATGCTTTCAAAATTAAAGAGTGAAGTGACATTTGTAGTAACAGCTGTTACAGCACTTTCAGCCTCTTCATCTTCAGATGTAGATGAAGAACTTCCGGAAGTAGAACCACTTTCCGATGTTGTTGAACCAACATATTTATCAGCCTGTTTCTCACTGTGACAAACCATAGCTTCCTTAACAGCTATACATGTACCGCTCGGTGTGATGAAGTTAAACTTAAGTCCATTGAATGAAGGAGCCATATTCATAATATCTCCGACCGAAACCTTAACATAAAACTCACCGGCACCATTATTGTCAAAATACCATTTTGTCTGACATGCATCTGTAATTTCAACCTGATTGAATGTCCAACCATTAGGCATATTAACTGCATAAGCACTGTTAAATACATTAATTGCCTGACCTGCAGCCTTATATCCACTGGCTAAAGTAGAAGCATCTAACTTAAATACAATGTAATCAGTACTTTCTAGATTTGTTAAGAGTGATTGATTATCTAACTTAACACCATCTGAAGCATTTCCGGAATAACCACCCTGATAATAATTATTAGATGAAGTTATTGCATAAACATTTGAATCACTGGTATAACCATAACTATATCCTACAAATAACGAGTTCGGAGAACCTGAACCTGAGTAAAATACCTCAGGACTTGCAACCGGCTCTTCAGTAACTACAGGTGTTGGAGTAGCCTCATCTTCCTCGTCTACAGGCTCTGCAGTTGTATCTACCTCTGCACCGGCACCGGATGCATCAGTTATATCAGTTGATTCGTCTTCTGACTCGAAGTATGTAATCTCATTATCTCCGGTATCATAATGACGGAATGTAAGTCTGTTCTTGCTATAGTTAACTACTACACTACCAACGTCAAGACGATAACCCTTCAAGATTGAAGGAACCTGATCTGTAGATGCATTTACTAACTCAATGGCGTCCATTGCCTGTAAGTATGATTCAGCACCATCTTTATCAATTGTTTCCTGCTTTGTAAGATCAACATAAGGAATAGAATACTTAGAAGCCTTTGCAGCTACAAGTGTATTTACGAAAAGCTCCATTTCATCATCAGCTACATCGCCAAATGAAGGCATATCAATACCTGAATAAATAGTATTCTCATAAGTATATAAATAATAGTTATTAGCACCATCGTTAGGAGATATACCATAAGTTGAGTGTGTCCAACTCTTAGTATCAGGGAATGCTACATCATAGAAATCAGCATCCATAACCTGTGTACTTTCTGAATCACCTGCAAGACAGTACCATACTTCAAGACCTGCATTCTCCATATTAAGCTGGAAGTCCTCAGCAGCCTTATTCTTAATCTTAAGATTCTTACCGATTGAATAAGGATATGTTGTGATAACACCGGCATTAGTACGTGAAATCATATTTGTCTTAGCCTTGGTATTACCGAATGTTACATAATTATCCTTACTGGAATTCCAAGCAGAATTCTTATACATCTTTATGCTATTGCTTGAATTGCTTACTGCAAGCTCAGCAACCTCAGCATAAGTACGCTCATTTAATGTTGACTTTTCAATTTCTGTTCCGGCAACACTGTTTGTATTATCAATATATGAACCATTTGTTGTATCAGTGAATCTGCTTAAATCAAGTGTATTCTTGAATGTCTGGAATATATTACTGTTATCTGTCTCAGGAATTGGACTTCCGGTGTAAACAACACTCGCACCCTGAGATGACATTGCATTGATATAACCGATAGCCGAACCTACCTGATATGAAGATGTAGAATATAAATCAGCTAAAGACTTAGAATCTACGCTTACTATAAGCATATCAAATAAATGACCTTCATCAATAATATTCAAGTCAATATCTTTATTATCACTTGTTGTTGCATCAACAGTATAATAATACTGCTCCGGAGTAGCATCACCATTTACATCATAGTAGAACATTTCATAATTGGCAATCTTATCCTCATCACCTGCTTTAGGTGCTTCAGCAAGGAACAATTCAATAAATTGATCAAGTGTAATAGAAGTAATTTCTATACCATCAAATCTCTTTTTAAAGATATCCGAACCAAGAGTTTTCTCGTAGAATGTAGAAGAATCATCTTCAAGAGCAGCTTCAAGATTACCCTTGGCAGCTGTTGTACTACCATTAGGCACAATCTGAATAGCCTTAACTACATTTTCCGTATCCGAGTTGCCTGTTATATTATCATAAGCATCTGTATCAATATAAGTTGCACCATCGATAGAATATAAACCACCATTGGTAGCACCAATGTTATTAACAATAATCTTCCACTTAAGTACACCAACCTTAAGAGATGATTTAAGTGTTGTAAGATCAAATGTAACCTTAGGATTGCTACCATTCTTAAATGTATAGCTTCCGTCATCATTTTCAGTACCGTTTTCAACCTTAACACCGACTGATGCCGCAATTGAATCAGAATCAGCAGAATCATAAATCAATTCATCACCTGCTGCAGATGAATCTATAACACCATTGTAATTCTTATCTAAATAAACCTCAATAGAATATTCATCTTCATCTGTAGCATAATCACCGGCATCAATTGAAAATTCCCAAACAAACTTAGTTGTATTAAGCGCACCGGAATCAGATCCTGTGTACTTTGTAGGAGTCTTGGAAACTTCTACCGGACTGTTTGCAAATGTCTTAAACTTATTGATATTTACATCAAGTTTATATTTGTAAAGTGAAATATTTGCATTACGTACACCCTTAATCTTAAGGTAATCATACATATTTGAATCCTTGTCACAAAGGGTTGCATAATTATCAAACAATGTTGCATCAATAGTTAATATCTTATTACTCTTTCTATAGGCCTTAAGTCTGTCTTCCATAAGTGATGAAATATCATTACCGGATGTTCTGTAATTGCTGTCCGAACCTTCATATTCATCACCAACGTGATTATAAATAATCGAAGTATCCTTAAGCGGAGCCTTATTATACTCAACTTTACCGGCACTGGTTAAATTATATTTTCTATCCTGTGCACCGATATAAATTATATCATATTCCGAAGCAAGCTCAGACTTAACAGTATTAAACTCAGCTGTTGTCATTCTGGTAAACGAGAATGTACCGTTAAATGTTGACTTAGGAAGGAATGCCTGTAAATAAGTATCATTCAAAATAAAGTCATTACATGGCTCAACCTCAAGAATATTAAGAACTACATCCCTATCCGGATCATCCTCTGTAGTATTTGATTTTCTCTTATATTTTAAGAGGTACTCAATAAGACGGGAAATCGAATAATATCCGGAACTGGAATCATAACTGGTACCCTCTGAATCATCGGAATTATACCAATCATTAACATCTGACATACCTGTTGTAGAATTACTGTTAGTTACAAATTCATCACCAAACAATGTTGTAGTAACGTTGTTTGAGTTATACATAAATGCTGTACCAAGGATACCAACGTTTCCGCCACCCTGACCTGTCATAGCCAAACCGCCTGTACTTGTCATAAAGAACTTATACTTCTGATAAAGCTTAAGGTCATCAAGTGACATCTCACTAACCTTCTTACCGTTGACATATGTACCATCTGACTTAATACAGCAAGACTGACCGGCAGCATTTGTATACCATACATCGTTAGAAGTACCGGAATAAGTACCTGCATTATAATTCCATGGATGGAATGTTTCAGGTGACCAGTAGAGAGCTGCATCAGCACTGGTTGCTTCATGTGATGTAGCAATACCATTACCGTTACTATCAATCTGGATAACAGGCTGACCTGTAGAAAGTCTAGGGTTAACCATGAAGAAGTTATAGAAGTTATCCTGATCCATCAAGCTTTCCATAAGAACAAACTTATAAATATTATTATTATAACCGGTCTGTGTATATTTAGCCTGATCCTTTGGTGTCTCTTCTGTTTCATCAAGTGTCTTAAAGTCGAGGTAACGACCTGTTACCTGTTTACTCTCGTAATTTTCACTACTACACTGCATAAGAGTAACACTTTCCATAATAGGTGCATAGTTACCCTTGTATAAACCAAGAGAATTACATTTCATAAATAATCTTCTTGCAGCATCGAATGAAATATCATTCTGTGTCTTAGTGAAGTCATAGTTGTAACCATAAAGGTTTGTACCTGCATTACCATATCCAAAGCGGATACCGCAATATGTACGTGACTTGGAATAATCACACTGAAGTACGTCAGCATCAATCTTTCCGGCATCAATGAAAGATTTAACAGTCTTAACAAGGTTGTTATTTTCACCACCGTTGTATCCTGTTTCATCTGCGTTATGCATATACATAAAGTCTGCTTTATCAATCCAATCTGTATTGGCTGCAAGCTCCCATGGCTCGATACACTTATATACTATTGAATAATTCTCAATCTGTGCCTTACCGAATACCTGGAGACATGAAGTAAAGAAATCGTTAAGACAAACAAGCTTCTTAACATAATTCTCTGAATTATAATAACCTGTATCTGTTCTGCTTGTGTACTCTCTGTCACCTAAAGCCCAGGTAAATGTACCATCAGCAGCTGTAAGGTATTTATTGTAGTTAGTATAAGTTTTAACTCTCTTATATGTTGAAGCAGGAACTTCTGTGGTATCTGTCTTTGTAGTTACCCAAATGAAAGATCCGTTTCCAAGTGTTGTCTGAGTAAACTGTGGTCTATATACAGTTCCTTCAGCAATAACACCTGAATTATCAGCATAGGTACCGGAGAAATTAAAGTTACCCTTTCCTTCACCTACATACTCATAATAACCTATAGCCTTAAGCTCTTCATTCTTA
>JAILOA010000377.1 GCA_024691065.1 Lachnospiraceae bacterium
AATAACTGTAAATTCAACCGATACTTATTACATAAACTATAAATTATATGAAAATGAAATATTATATATATATGATGAATCACGAGAAAGTTTATATTGGTACAACCTCCGTGTTCCAGAAAATGCTTATTATTTAATAGATTATATAAGTATTGATCTGAATCAGGGTACATATTACTTAAGCTTTAAGAAAACTGATGATTATTACAGTATGGGAGATTATTATTTAACCGTTTCCAAAAACAGTGAAAACTATTACTTGGATGCTTCTTCAGAGTCACCATCAACATCATCAAAACCATCAACATCATCAAAACCATCAACAACATCAAAACCATCAACATCATCAAAACCATCAGCATCATCAAAACCATCAGCATCATCAAAACCATCATCAAAATCGTCAAAATCAGTTAGTACCGGTACTTCTGTTTCCTCAGATGGGGCAAAAGTTAATATTTCCAGTAAAAAGATTGTTATACCTGCAGGTGAGTCATTTACAATTGATGATGCTTATACAAGTACAGGTACAAGTTCCGCAGTAGTTGCCAGTAGTAGAACATTTGTAACTGCTGTTGCCACACAGGGTGCTTTAACAATTTATGTTAATGAAAATGCTTCAAAGGGTTCCAGAGCTATAGTTACTCTTACAGGATCAGATGGACGCTCGGTTAGTATAAAGGTTTATATTAGAAACTTAGCCAGGAAGCTTAAGGCAGCTAAAAAGAATTCTTTTTTACAAAGAGGCAAGAAGGGTAAAGTGGTATTTTGGGTTAAAGCTGCAGAGAATAAGAGAAGAGCAATTACAAATCTCACCCTTAAGAGTGCTTATGCAAGTAGGAAGGCAGCAAAGATTAAAAAGATTGCTAAAGTTAAGAAAGTAACTGTTAAGAAAGGTAGGATTATCGTTACGCTTAAGGCTACCAGGAAGAAAGGTACAAAGAAACTTAATCTTAATGTTGGTAGTGCCAGGGCATCAACATGGGTTATCGTCACTTAGGGCATATTACTATATTGACAAATGAGCTCTCCTAGCCCTATTCGCAGAATTTAGCGGAGCTAAATTCTGTCACCACATATCAAAAAATAAGAGGCATGTTACCCTATTGGTAAGTATGCCCCTATTGAATATTTGCAGAATTTAGCAGAGCTAAATTCTGCATTTTTTTTCTTCACCCGATTAGAATTTCCGGCGCTTTTTATTTGTCTCTTCATAGTATTTATTCTTATCTTCGTACATTCTCTCCTCTGCAATATGCATAATATCCAGCATCCCATTGTTCTCCGTATAAATATAGCCAAATGAAGCAATGCGCTCATTTTTATTCACAACCTCCCTGAAGTCGGTCATCCGCTTCTCCATCTCCTGCTCATTCGCTATATTTTCAAGGAAAACAACAAACTCATCACCACTGATTCTGTAAATGTCACCGTCTCCAAAACTCTCACGAAGAATATCAGCAAACTTCTTAATGTATTCATCGCCGGCTACATGGCCGAACGTATCATTTACATACTTTAGCATATTCATGTCGCAGAACACAACACCAATCATCTTGCCTTCAACCATATTTTCAAGTTTCTCTTCATACGCCCGGCGATTCTTGAGATTTGTAAGAGTCTCAATATACGAAGCTTCAAAAAG
The DNA here is from genome assembly GCA_024691065.1 of Lachnospiraceae bacterium. Taxonomy (GTDB): domain Bacteria; phylum Bacillota; class Clostridia; order Lachnospirales; family Lachnospiraceae; genus JAEEJA01. The sequence goes on from JAILOA010000377.1 coordinate 1,646, forward strand.
AATTTTCTCGCGAATCCTTGACTCGGTTATGGTCTGCATCTGAATCATTACAAAAATAATCTCAAATGAAATCGATATAGTTACATAAGTAAAGTCAGGAAAATCGAAGAATAAGACCGCTAAAGCCGAAAAAATCGGCAACAACATATACATAAAAAATGCAATACTTCGATTTTTTCCCAAAATCTTAATATGACGAAACATAACATAATATAAATATCCAAGGCAAATCGCCGCCATTGCACCTGTTATCGACGCCCACTCTCCCGGCTGTGAGGCGTAATCCTTTATATCAAGCAGCTTGCCTTTAATATTCGCAACTATTATAAATACTATATCCACAGATGCAATCACTATGGTAGGTATAGAAAGCTTGTAAGATACTTTTTCACTCTCTCTTATGACCGAAATCATATAAAAAGTAAATGTTACGAGCAATACGGCGCATAAAATATACGGAACCATATTTAAAATTTTAATCAAAAGTATGCTCCGGGTTTTTCCATCCAGGAAAATCGCCGTCGACTCGATTATTAATCCTATTATGCCTATGATTATATTTAACTGAAAAAGCCTGGTAGATATCCTTTCATTTTTGGTATGGGGTTGAGTAGCCAATAAAATGATAATCATTGAAAATAAACAAGCTATATCAGCCGATAAAACTATTGTTCTCATATATTTATTAACCTTTCATTTGAAACCTCTGGATTCTGTCCGCCCGGTATGTTGCGGAGGCTGGGTAACCTCTAGTTATTCAACTTGTGGCCCCTTGGTATCTTCTCAAGGTAGTCCTTCTCGTAGGTTCGGTCTGCAATCAGGAGCCTGATAAATAATTAGTTATTCAATTTATGACCCCTTGGTATTTTTTCAAGATAGTCCTTCTCGTAGGTCCGATCTGCAATCAGGAGCCTGATAAATAATTAGTTATTCAACTTGTGACCCCTTGGTATTTTCTCAAGGTAGTCCTTCTCGTAGGTCCGGTCTGCAATCAGGAGCCTGATAAATCCGTAAATCAGGAATGGAAGCGCGCCCCAAATTGCACGGATATTAAAATAACGACAAAGCGCCGTTGCAATCACCGCTCCGACAATAAAATAAATAATCATTATTCCATGTGCTTTCCAGCGAAGCGAAGCCTTCGGATCCTTATCACGAACCGCCTTTACAAAATTGCTGCCCGTCTGGCGTATATGATTTGTTACAAATGTAGTCGCCATCGGGATTCCTTCGTTCTGCCTGAATGTATTGAACTGCATGGAACACACAAAATTCAGCATTACCTGACAAATCTGATCCGGCATGCTTGCAGGAATAAATCCCATAATAATCACCAAAGGAATCTCAAAACCTACCAAAATAGTATCCCATCTGAGAATCTTTAATTTCTTTACCTTCGTGGCAAGTATTTCGGAAAGCATAGTCCCAAGAAAATAAGCCGACATCGGAACAAGAAGCTCCAAAGCACGGTAGAAATCGCCGTTTCCGAGAGCCATGGAAAAGATGACTACATTTGC
>JAILOA010000427.1 GCA_024691065.1 Lachnospiraceae bacterium
ATTTACTAACATTACTACGGAAGGAGAGATTTATTATGAATTCACTAATCAGTAAAATCAAATCAAACAAACCTTTATATTGTATAATTTGCACCGTAATAACAGTAACGGCAATTGTAGGTCTGGGCTTAATCCTTACAGCATGTACAACTAAGATTGAGAATTCGACAAGCTCAAAAACTTCAACCGAATTGGCAAATTCAAATAAAAGTAACGAAGCATCTTCCAAATCAGACAGTACCGAATCCCCTACAGAGGAAGCCTCTTCCGATTCGGAAACAAATGATGATTCCGATACAAATTTAATCATTGATGAAAAATTATCAAATTCAAATGATGGTGAACACGTTATTGAAGCTGATGGAGAAACTATCGAATACAAAAATGTATCTGTAACAAAAACAGGGGATTCCGATGGTGACGAAGCAGATTTCTATGGAGAAAATTCAGCAATATTTGCAACAAATAAAGCTACATTAACTCTTTCTGAAATACTTGTCAACACAAACGGCGCCCATGCAAACGCAATCTTTTCATATGGAGAAGGAACTACTGTAAATGTATCCGACTCCACCATTAAAACAAAGGGCAATTGCTCCGGCGGTCTTATGACTACAGGCGGAGGTACAATGAATGCAACCAATCTCACGATTGAAACCTCCGGCAACTCTTCCGCTGCCATTCGTTCTGACAGAGGTGGCGGAGATGTAAATGTAGACAAAGGATACTATGAAACCAGTGGAACAGGTTCGCCTGTAATTTACTCTACTGCAGAAATTACCGTAAAGAATTCAACCCTTCTTTCAAATGCATCGCAAGGCGTTGTAGTAGAAGGCCAAAATTCGGCTACACTTATTAATTCTACACTTACTGCTAATAACACAGAAAAGAACAGCGACAAATCTTCATATTATCAGGCAGTTATGATTTATCAGTCTATGTCCGGAGATGCTAATGTAGGAACCTCTTCATTCACGGCAAAGAACAGTGAAATCATAAATAACAACGGAGATATTTTCTTTGTTAACAATACCGCTACAAATATATTACTTAAAAATACAACAATTAAAAACAATGACTCTGACGGAATCTTCCTTAGAGCTGCAGCAGCCGGCTGGGGAAATGAAGGAAGCAACGGTGGAAAAGTTAATCTTACCTGCAAGAAGCAAAAGATAAATGGAGACATAGTTGTAGATAAGGTTTCTGCACTTAACTTCTATCTTAAAAAAGCATCTTCCTACAAGGGAGCAATCAATTCTGATGGTGAAGCCGGAGAAGTTTATGTTGAGCTTGATAAGAATTCAACCTGGACTCTTACAGCTGATTCTTATATCACTTCTCTTACATGTGATGCAAATCAAATTAATTTAAACGGCCATACATTATACATTAATGGAAAAAAATATAAAGCAGGAAAAAAATATACCGGAAAGAAAATCAAAATAGTTACCGAATCCTCCGGCAAAGGTCCTGAGGGACATGGTGATATGTCCGGTGGTCCGGGTGGTAACGGTGAAAAACCTGAAGGTATGCCAGAAGGTAAACCTGGTTCGGATTCAGATAGTGAAGGCAATTCTTCCGGACATGAGCCACCATCAAAGCCTGGTTCAAGTGATTCAAGCAGTAGTTCCGATAGTGACAGCAGTCACTCCGGCAGACCTGATAAAAAACCTGATAAAAAACCGGATTCAAGCTCTGATTCAAACAGTTCCGATTCAAGTGCCGCCTGATTTTATAACATAAGAAATGATATAAGTTGTAATAAACCACAACTTATATTCAAAAAGAAACCCAATTTAATACATTTATTTATATACAAAAGCTTCAGAAATCTATGTATTTACTCATAAATTCCTGAAGCTTTTTATTTTACTTAATTCATATTTTTATTTATCGCCGACTTGGGTTTATAATCTCGTTTGAATATAACATATTTGAAAAAATTAATAGCAAACCATATATAGGCAGGACAATATGCAAATGATAAAGCATCTCCGAACATAAATGTAAAAAAGCAATAAGCAATGTAAATAAGTGACATACAGACCTGCATAATTATGCATTGCCCCAAAAATCCGTTATTAAATACAATCGCATAAACCCAGATAATTATTAAAGCAACATAATCATATCTTTCATGCATACAAGGCATAAACATTACGGCAGTCCATACACTAAAGCCCGCAATACCAATAAGATCTATATTATTAAGCTTATCTTTTTGTATTCCGGCAAAAACAAAAATCGTCAACAGCGCCAGTATCGCGAACATAATAACAGGCCACTTATTAAATTTAAATATATACGTGAAAAATACATAAAAATTCGGATAATTAAATGTAAAATCCTTATAAGTATTTGTTTGTTCCAAATATGTTTTATATATCAGCTCCGCATTACCTCCCGCCAGCACCGATGGAAGTCCTGCAACAAAGTAAAATAAAGGAACCAAAAACAAATAGAACACTCCCCAATTATTTTTCACAACCCATATTATAAATATAAAAGGAAGCAAAAATATAATTTGAAGTTTGAAACAAAAACCTATTGAAAATGCACAGATTGCTCTAAAATTCTTCTCTTTTAATATTAAATATAAACATAAAATTGCATAAAAGGCATAAATCGAATCACATTGCTTCCAGGCGGCAGAATCCACAAACATCCAAGGCATTAATAATAAGCCGATTGAAGCATAAGCAGCCATAATTTTATTTGCCTTATCTCCCTGAAAATGTAAAATCATCTTATATACCACATAAGCAATCAGATAATCATGAATTATACTTATGCCTCCAAGCATAAAGCCCCATCCTGACCAAAATCTCGAAATAATGATAAGAATTATATTATATGGAACATAGTAATTCGTAACTCCTGCTGCCAATGCAGTCTTAAAATCCATCTCCCTGTATTCTTCTATCCAGCTCTTCAAAAAAACAACAT